>NZ_NPDG01000062.1:0-50805 GCF_002272225.1 Bacillus sp. 7894-2 | reverse complement strand
AATCACTGGGGGATAAGGCCCCCCACTGATTGAAGTTTCACTTTATCATTAATTAGTCCATTTCCCCCTGATGGTTTCACCTTCTGCTATAATCCGCTCGAATAGTTCTTCCACGGACGGGATATCCTTAATTAATCCCATAACTTGTCCAGCCCATGCAAACCCTTCCTGATCTTTCCCTTCATATATATATTTCTTATTAGCATTCCCGCTAATGTAATTTTTTAACTGCTCATAGCCGCCGTTTTGTTTTTCGATTTCCAGTATCTTATCCGACCATGGATTCGCAATCACCCTTGCAGGTGCACCTATAGTTCTTTTAATGACAACTGTGTCATTTTCTGTTCCTTCGACTAAGCGGTTTTTATATAATTCAGAAGCATGGACGCATTCCTTTGTTGCAACAAATCTTGTTCCCATCTCAATACCATCTGCTCCAAGACTTAATGCTGCCATCAAGCCCCTGCCGTCTCCGATTCCACCTGAGGCAATCACAGGTATGGAAACAGCATCGGCCACCTGAGGAACGAGGATGAAGGTTCCAATATCATCCCTGCCTAAATGCCCGCCACCTTCCTGCCCTACAACCATTACTGCGTCAGCCCCAAGCTCCTCCGCCTTTACTGCCTGCCTTTTTGCTGCCACAAGAACAAGCTTCTTAACATTTACACCCTTTAATTGATCAAAAATAGGTGCAGGATTTCCTCCTGTCATAGAAATAACGGGAACTTCTTCTTCAATGGCTATATCCAGATAATCAGAGAATGGTCTTCCATGCTGCCCAATCGCAAAATTAACCCCAAATGGCTTATCTGTCAATTTCTTAACCTTTTGAATCTCGTCTCTTAATTTTTCCGGACTGCTGAGAGACATTGCGGTAACCTGCCCTAAACCTCCTGCATTTGAAACAGCGGCAGCCAGATCTGAATAGGCAAGATGGGCAAGGCCGCCCTGTATAATTGGATATTTAATTTTCAGTAATTCTGTCACACGTGTATTCCAGTTCATTTATGTACCCTCCATTTCTTCATAACTTTTATTTCGATTTATATGGTTTAAATTCCTGTTAACTTCTAAAACTAAACGGAAACTGAATTGTGGAGGCGAATGTCCGAAAAAGACACGCTTTAACAGAATGAAAAAACAATAGAACTTTCTATGCAAAGGGATTGAATAATGCTATAATGCAAATGTTTTAAATCAGCTTGAAGCTTTTAGAAATATTATTATTAAAGAGGTGTGGGAATAAGTTGTCTCAATACAAAACACCGTTATTCAGCGGTTTGCTTGCACACGCAAAGAAGGATCCCGTACAGTTTCATATACCCGGCCATAAAAAAGGAGCAGGGATTGATCCGGAATTCAGGGAATATATTGGTGATAATGCACTTGCCATTGATTTGATCAATATTGGCCCGCTTGATGATCTCCATCAGCCAAAAGGCATTATTAAAGAAGCCCAGGATCTTGCAGCTGAAGCCTTTGGAGCGGATAAAACATTCTTTTCTGTTCAAGGAACAAGCGGAGCCATCATGACCATGGTTATGGCTGTATGCGGTCCAGGAGATAAAATTATTGTTCCGAGAAATGTTCATAAATCAGTCATGTCTGCTATTGTTTTTTCAGGCGCAACTCCTATCTTTATACATCCTGAAATTGATGAAAACCTGGGCATATCTCATGGGATTACAACTGAATCAGTATCAAAAGCCCTTGAACTTCATCCGGACGCAAAAGGGGTATTAGTGATTAACCCTACTTATTTCGGTGTTTCGGCAGATTTGAAGAAAATCGTCGAAATTGCACATTCATACAATGTGCCCGTACTGGTTGATGAAGCCCATGGTGTGCATATTCACTTCCATGATGAGCTGCCATTATCCGCCATGCAGGCAGGTGCTGATTTAGCAGCAACATCTGTCCACAAACTGGGCGGGTCCATGACGCAAAGTTCAATTTTGAATATGAAAGGTAATCTTGTTTCGGCTAAAAGGGTCCAATCCATTTTAAGCATGCTGACAACAACTTCCACTTCCTATTTATTGCTTGCCTCCCTGGATGTTGCCAGGAAACGTCTGGCTACAGAGGGAAAGGAACTCATTCAAAAGACGATTGATTTGGCCCAATCCATTCGCCGCCGCATCAATGAGATTGACCGGCTCTATTGTGTCGGTGAAGAAATACTGGAAACCAAAGCGGCGCATGACTATGATCCGACCAAATTGATTATTTCAGTCAAAGAGCTTGGCATGAATGGTTTCGATGTAGAGAATTGGCTTCGGGAACATCATAATATTGAAGTAGAAATGTCTGATTTATATAATATCCTTTGCATTGTTACCCCTGGTGACTCTGAACGGGAAGCCGATATTTTAGTTTCTGCTCTTGCCGAACTCGCCAGTGATCGCAAAGGGAATACTGAAAAGCTTGAAACTCAAGTGCTTCTCCCTAACATTCCCGTTTTATCGCTTACACCCCGTGATGCATTTTATGCTGATACAGAGCTTGTTCCATTCGACGAATCTGAGGGCAGAATAATTGCTGAATTCATTATGGTTTATCCGCCTGGGATACCTATTTTTATTCCGGGAGAAATCATAACCGGGGAAAACCTCCGTTATATAAAAACGAACATGGAAGCTGGACTGCCGGTTCAGGGACCAGAGGATTATGATTTCAAGTATCTTCGCGTTATTGAAGAGCACAAGGCAATCAGATAATATGCAAAAGAGCCTTCCATTTAGGAAAGGCTCTTTTTATGGTTAATGGTTATTTGTTTGTCTTCTCTGTTTTTTCTCCGTCGCAGCAATTGCATTTTTTTGAATATAAAACAGTTACTTTTTCATCCTCAAAGTGATCAATAGTTGAATTGCAAGCCTGGCATACGATTGTACCCATCTTTTCATTCTCCTTTTCAATGAGTTTTATTTGAAAGCGCTTTATCTTTAAATCTATAATAATATAACAT
This sequence comes from Bacillus sp. 7894-2, assembly GCF_002272225.1. Lineage (NCBI taxonomy): Bacteria > Bacillati > Bacillota > Bacilli > Caryophanales > Bacillaceae > Bacillus > Bacillus sp. 7894-2. The sequence continues at coordinate 47,837 of NZ_NPDG01000062.1, read as the reverse complement.
TATTAATTTATCAAGCCTAATTGTATAACATAATTATTGTTTTAAATTGGCATTTCCCTTATTACCCATTAATACCCTTTATAAATAGTATGTCATAATATAAAAAACAGACCATTTATGGCCTGTTTTTTTATATTATTTTAGTCATATTGTTCCTCAAAACGGGCACCTGGGATTGCTTCTAAGAAAAATTCGCTTAAATCTGCAGCCTGTTCGTATAAATCAAGCTTGAATGCCTTTTGCAAATATTCGATGTCTTCGAGATCTTTAGGGTCGAGGAGGGTTGAGCGGCCTGTCTGCATACAAATAACCAGAGGCTTGGAAAAGAAGAGGTTTGTATATACGATTCCAAAATCATAACGCGTTGACTCCGTTGTAAAGCCAACAAAACGGACATTCACGTTTTCATGCTCATCATAGAGCTTCTCAAAAAAATCCATAAGATTCCTCCTTATTTATAATAATATTCTAAATATTATTATAATTCATTTTAGGCTATTTGACAAGTAATTTAAATTTCCCTTACTATTTTAAGTTGTCATAAGATTTTATCTAATGCTAGAATGGAAGAGGATGTTCATTACCATAATTATTGGGATAATGGGGGGAAAGAAGTTGGCAGCTAATTCATTTATCAAGCTGGTTCCTTCATCAGCTAAGGAAAATATTTCAACAGAAGAGCTTAAAGAACTTTTTTTATATTATAGGGATATTACTGGAAAAACAGGCAGCCAGATTAAATGGGAATATGATGATGCTGCTTTTCCTTATGAGATAAAAGAGACGCCTGAAGCAAAAGGAACCTGGTTTTACCTGCATTCTCAACATGACCGATATAACGCCATATTGCTTGGCATTGACAAAGAAAAAGTGAAGGATGAAGACGGTTCTGAACGTGAGCAGTCTTACATACAAGTTACATTGCCGGAAGGTGCTACATTCGGAGATAAAGGCAAAGCAAATGAATTTTGCAAATTTCTCGCTAAAAAACTTCAAGGTGAATTGCACCTTTTCAATGGAAGAGTTATGTATTTTTATAAAAGAAAATAATCGAATTATTTAAAAATGAGAACAGCAGGAGCTGTTCTCATTTTGTTTCCGTGCTGATCAGAACTGGATCAACTGGAGTAAATCCTTTATTCTTAAGCCCCTTCACAATATCCTCTAAGGCTTCTTTTGTCCATTCCCTATCATGCATCAATAAATTTGCACCTTTCGATAAATAAGGTGAATTAACCATTATATCTGCTAAGGCTTCTTTTGATTGATATTCCTTCTCCCAGTCATACCCGTATGTCCAATTCATGAGCACCATGTTTTCAGCTTCAGCAATTTTCCTGCTGTAGTCTGTATTAGACCCGAATGGTGCCCGGAAGAATTTTGGCCTCTCTCCAATAATCTCCTTAACTTGATCATTTAGGCCAACAATTTCTTTATACTGCTGCTCTTCAGGTAAGCTTTTCAGGTTGAGGTGGCTATTTGTGTGATTGCCAATAGCAAAGCCAAGTTCATGAATTTCCTTCAAAACTTTTGCTTCTTCCGGGGTATCTATGAAATGCCCATTAACAAAAAAGATTGCAGGTGCTGAAAGTTTCTTTAAAATCCTGGCCATTTCCAATGCATTTTTATCAGGAGCATCGTCAATGGTTAGTAATACTACTTTTGAATTGGCCTTATTGATTGGTTCTATTGACCAATTATGTTCATTTATCTTGTATTGCGGTTCTGGCAGAGATACCTCTTCTTCTTTCGGATTTTCACCTGCATCAGCTTGGGGTTTTTCAGTTTTAGCTGCAGGAACATTAGATTGATCAGCCAAGTTATTTTCTTCTTCTTTTTCAAAATCTGATTGCTTATCTTCTTCAGCCGAAAAATCCGTACATGCTGTCAGGATTATAACGAAAGTAATACAAATAAAAATTATAGCTTTTCTCATTGTTACCTCCTTAATGCATATTTCTTTAAACTCCCTTTCATAAGTGTTAGTATGTAACATGGCCTTTTTAAAAAAGTAGTTCCCCTTAGGATTCTTACTATTACCTACTGATTTTACCCGAAACAGTCTCGGTTTGAACATTAAAAGTAAAATTTAAAAATCAGATTGGATTTCTGTATTCTTTCGATTTTACTTTAAAGTCTGTTTCCGGGAAGCTGCTCTCCCCTGCTGAGCTCCAATTGCTTAAAAATCAAGCAAACACTATCAGGAAAGCAGGATGTTTAATGCCTGCATTTATAGGATTGGAAGTTTTACAGAATTATTTTAATTAGGTTTATTTTATTAAGACTGGAGGGATTTGATGAAGAAACTGACTCCCGTTTTTACGGTTTCAGTCATATTCACAGCAATATTTATTATATGGGGATTAGTTCCGAAGACCATACTGCCAAATGGTAACCTAGATTCTGTTACAGCATCTGTTCAGGGATTCATATTGGAAAAATTCGGGTGGTTTTACCTTTTATCAGCTTCTATCTTTTTAATTTTTTCAATCCTTTTGGCATTCAGCAAGTACGGAAATATTCGTCTGGGAAAGGATGCAGACAGGCCCGAATATAGCTACATAAGCTGGTTTGCCATGCTTTTCAGTGCAGGGATGGGAATTGGTCTGGTTTTTTGGGGAGTCGCGGAGCCAATGTATCACTACTTTGCGCCACCTTTCCTAGAAGGGCAGACACCAGAAGCAGCAAGAGCTGCCATGAGGTACTCTTTCTTCCATTGGGGGCTTCATCCATGGGCTATATATACAGTTATTGGGCTTGCACTCGCTTATTTTCAGTTCAGGAAAGGTGCACCGGGAGTTATCAGTTCCATTTTAAGGCCAATTTTAGGGAACAAAGTGGATGGTCCAATTGGAGTATTAATTGATTTTATAGCCGTCTTTGCTACTGTTTTTGGTGTTGCGACATCCTTAGGTCTCGGAGCCATTCAAATATCTGGCGGACTTTCTGAAACATTTGACAGCATCGGCAATAATTTCACCACTCAATTGGTTGTTATTTTGGTTGTGACAATATTGTTTATGATTTCAGCACAAACCGGTTTAAACAAAGGAATAAAATACTTAAGTAATTTAAATATTATTTTAGCTATCTCGTTATTGCTATTTCTGCTGTTTGTTGGGCCAACAAACTTTATTATGGATCTGTTTACAACGACGATCGGCTCTTATCTTCAAAATCTTCCTTCCATGAGCTTCAGGCTCAGTCCTTTTGATCAGGAGCTGACATGGTTTCAGGACTGGACCATTTTTTATTGGGCATGGTGGATTGCCTGGGCACCATTTGTCGGCACATTCATAGCCAGAATATCAAGGGGAAGGACAATAAGAGAATTCGTCATCGGCGTGCTTGCTGTTCCTACGCTCTTTGGAGCGCTTTGGTTCTCAGTATTTGGAGGAACAGGCATATACCTTGAATTCTTTGAGGCAAAGCCAATTATGGAAACAATCGAACAGCAGGGAATGGAAGTTGCACTGTTCACCGTGTTTGATAACTTCCCTTTCAGCACTGTCCTAAGCTTATTGGCTATATTCTTGATCAGTACATTCTTTATAACTTCTGCAGATTCAGCTACATTTGTTCTTGGGATGCAGACGACAAACGGAAGCCTGAACCCTTCGGGCAAAGTTAAATTTGTCTGGGGCATTATCCAATCTGCTTCTGCAGCCATCCTTTTATGGACGGGAGGGCTGGAAGCACTGCAAAGAGCTTCTATTATAGCTGCGCTTCCTTTTACTATCATTATGCTTTTAATCGTGCTCTCGCTGGCTAAATCGTTTAAAGAAGAAACCATACCAAAAAAAAAGAGATGATAAAGACTAAAAAAAATCGGCACCTGTAAATGGGTGCCGATTTTTTTGCTTGTATCTTCCCCAATTACCAATGTGTAATGTAGGACATCGCAAAATGAAAAGAAGCATATAAACTTAAGCTCATAACGGTAACCATAAATGTTTTCTTTGCTGACTTAATAACCCAATTCCCAATATTGATTGCCAAATAGAAGAAAACAAAAAACATTATAACTTTATAAACGAGCTGATCATATTTTGACAGCCACTCAATGAAAGTATATCCGCTCCAGATTAACATCTGCAGCAAAAGAGCTGTATAAATCTTCATACACTCCACCACCAAATTTTTTAATCCTTACCCGTTATTTTAATAGAAGAAACACTTGTGTTTGTAATATATGTTGAAAAGGATATTCTTATTTTTCATTTCTGTAACATTTGAATGACAAGCTAATATTTCCATTTACCATATGATAAAATACTCATAATTATTATGAATTGCTTACCTTCTGTCAAAAGGGTGGAAAATTCTCATGACTTCTATACTGTTTTTGCAGTTTTGTGTAAAAAGGTGGAATTTATTATAAAGTGAGGGCAAAAGGATGAAAGGTCTGCCATTGTTATTGATTACTGCACTCTTACTTGTCACCTCTTCATGCAATCATAAGGAAGTAAAAGAAGAGCTGAAGATAGACGACAGTGTTAAGCAGCTTATTTTTTTTACTGATAATAAACAATATGAGCAGGAAATCTCCTATTATGATGCCATCATCGAATTAAAGAGAAGCTATCCTGAACTGATTAAAGATATGAAAGTGATTACAGAAGTAGAAGCGAGTCACTTAAGCAATTATGAGGTAGAAAACTGTCCTGCCATGCTGCTGGTGTATCAGGACAAAGTTCTAGTAGAAATAAAAGGCACTGTATCTAAAGATAAGATCATTTATCCTCTCGCCAAAGCCATGGATAAAAAGATCGATAATCCGTAATCATCCACAAAAAAATCCTTCCCTGCCAGGGAAGGATTTTTTTGTATAATTATTTTACAATGTGAATTGGGCTTCCAATAGCAACTTCCGCTGCTTCCATTGTGATTTCACCCAATGTAGGATGTGCATGAATAGTCATTGCAAGATCTTCTGCAGTCATGCCTGCTTCAATTGCCAATCCAAGCTCTGCAATCATATCAGATGCACTTGCACCGGCGATTTGCGCACCAATTACAAGTCCATCCTCTTTGCGTGTAACAAGCTTTAAGAATCCATCAGTGGAATCAAGTGCAAGGGCACGGCCATTGGCTGCAAATGGGAACTTCGCTGCTGTTACTTCGATTCCTTCTTCTTTAGCCTGCTGCTCAGTATATCCAACAGACGCCAATTCAGGCTCAGAGAAAACAACCGCAGGGATAGCCAAGTAATCAATTTCTGCATTATGACCTGCAATGGCTTCAGCAGCAATCTTACCTTCGTAAGAAGCTTTATGAGCTAATTGAGGACCTTCAACAATATCACCGATCGCATAAATGTTGCTTACACTCGTCCGGCATTGTTTATCAATTTCAATAACACCGCGTTCAGTCATCTTAACGCCAGCTTGCTCTAAGCCAAGCTCGTCTGTATTTGGACGTCTTCCGACCATAACAAATACATAATCTGCATCAAGAGATTTCTCTTCGCCTTTTTCTTCAAACTTAACTGTAACTCCATTTTCATTCTCTTCAACACCTTTAGCAAATGCCTTTGTAATGAATTCAACGCCTTTTTTCTTCAGATTGCGTTTAACAAGAGATGTCATTTGCTTTTCGAAGCCGACAAGAATATCATCTGCACCCTCTAGGATCGTAACTTGTGAACCAAAGTTCGCATAAGCGCCGCCCAATTCGATTCCGATAACACCGCCGCCAATTACAACGATTTTCTCGGGAATTTCCTGAAGAGCAAGAGCGCCTGTTGAATCAAGAACACGTTTAGAGAATTTAAACGTCGGCAATTCAATAGGACGGGATCCTGTTGCAATAATTGCATTTTTGAACGTGTAAGTTTGTGCTGAATTTTCATCCATTACACGAAGGGTGTTACCATCAACAAAGTAAGCTTCACCGCGCACGATGTCAACTTTATTTCCCTTTAATAGTCCTTCAACTCCGCCTGTAAGCTTCTTGACTACACCGGATTTGAATTCTTGCACTTTTGTAAAGTCAACTTTTACGTTTTCAGCTGTAATTCCCATTACATCTGAGTGCTTAGCATTTTCGTAGCGGTGTCCTGCTGCGATTAAAGCTTTTGAAGGAATACATCCAACGTTTAAACAAACTCCGCCCATATTTGCTTTTTCTACGATCGTAACTTTTTGTCCAAGCTGTGCTGCACGAATTGCTGCAACATATCCCCCTGGACCCGCACCGATGACTATAGTATCTGTTTCGATTGGGAAATCTCCTACTACCATTTGTAATTACGCCTCCATTAACAATAGTTCTGGATCGTTCAGTAAACGCTTGATGTGATTCAATGCATTTTGTGCAGTTGCTCCATCAATAATTCTGTGGTCAAAACTTAGTGATAATGCTAATACTGGAGCAGCAACAATTTCTCCATCTTTCACCACCGGCTTTTCAGCAATGCGGCCAATTCCAAGAATGGCAACTTCAGGGTGATTGATGACAGGAGTGAACCATTGTCCGCCTGCAGAACCGATATTTGTGATTGTGCAAGAAGCACCCTTCATTTCGTCTGGAGCAAGTTTGCCGTCACGTGCTTTACCAGCCAATTCATTGATTTCATTTGAAATGGCAAATGTAGATTTGCGGTCTGCATCCTTAACAACTGGTACAAGAAGACCTTTTTCAGTGTCTGCCGCAATACCAATGTTATAGTAGTGCTTCTGGATGATTTCACCTGCTGCATCATCAATTGAAGTATTTAGCGCCGGGAATTCACGCAATGCACTTGTTAATGCTTTTACCACATAAGGAAGGAATGTAAGCTTAATTCCTTTATTCGCTGCAACTTCTTTAAACTTCTTGCGGTGTGCAACAAGTTTCGTAACATCAATTTCATCCATTAATGTAACGTGTGGAGCTGTATGCTTAGAGTTTACCATAGCTTTTGCAATAGCCTTACGGATTCCGCTCATTTTCTCGCGAGTTTCAGGATATTGTCCAGCAGGAATTGCTTGTGCAGCTGCCGGTGCAGTTTCTTTTGCTTCAGCTTGTGGAGCAGCTTCCTGTGCAGGCGCTTCATTAGCTTGAGCACCGCCATTTAAGAATGCATCTATGTCATCTTTCTGGATACGACCATTTTTGCCGCTTCCAGCTACCTGGCGAATATTTACGCCTTTATCACGAGCGTATTTTCTGACTGAAGGCATAGCAATAATGCGGCGGTTAGGATCCACATCCGTGTCAGAAATAACGACGCCTTCTTTTGGAGCCTCCTGTGCAGGAGCTTCCTCTTTCTTTACATCCTGACCAGCTTCAGCAGTAGCCTGTACCTGTGCTTCTGTTTTTTCTTCTTTAGGAGCCTCATCCTCATGGTCTCCCTTGAATTTAAGATCTTCATATCCTGGAGCATCAAAAGTGATCAAAACTTGACCTACAGTTGCCACTGTACCTTCTTCAACAAGGATTTCTTCAACTTTACCTTTAACTGGCGAAGGAATTTCTACAACCGCTTTATCATTTTGAACCTCACAAAGCACGTCATCTTCTTGTACTTCGTCACCCGGCTTTACAAACCACTTGACGATTTCACCTTCATGGATACCTTCACCGATATCAGGCAATCTAAATTGGAATGCCAATGGAATTCACCCTCCTATTATTTCAATCGTTCTAGTAAAACACGTCAGGGGGATATTTTCCCCCTTGTGTCATTAGTTATTCAATTAAAATTCAAGTACTTTTTTAGCTGTTTCAATTACATCTTTATAGTTTGGAAGCCAAACTGTTTCAGCCTGCGGGAAAGCAAATACCGTATCTGGTGCAGCTACACGCAGAACTGGTGCTTCCAGACTAAGAATTGCACGATCATTGATTTCTGCCACTACACTTGCTGCAATACCAGCTTGTTTTTGTGCTTCCTGAACAACAATCGCTCTTCCTGTCTTTTCAACAGAAGCAATAATTGTTTCAATATCAAGAGGTGCGACAGTACGCAAGTCGATAACTTCGGCAGATTTCCCTTCTTTTTCAAGTTCTTCAGCCGCTTTTAAAGACTCATGGACCATTGCCCCGTAAGTAACGATTGTCAGGTCTGAACCCTCACGTTTAACCTCTGCTTTGCCAAGCGGAATGGTATATTCCTCTTCAGGTACTTCCTGGCGGAAAGAACGATACAACTTCATATGCTCAAGGAAGATAACAGGATCGTTATCGCGGATTGCTGAGATAAGAAGCCCTTTTGCATCATAAGGAGTTGACGGAATAACAACCTTTAGTCCAGGCTGCTGCGCCATTAAACCTTCAAGGCTGTCAGCGTGCATTTCAGGAGTATGTACCCCTCCTCCGAATGGCGAACGGATCGTAACCGGTGAATTATATCTTCCGCCGGAACGGTAACGCATACGTGCCAGCTGACCGGAAATCGAATCCATTACTTCATAAACGAATCCAAAGAATTGGATCTCAGGTACCGGACGGAAGCCTTGTAAACCAAGACCGACAGCCAGACCGCCAATTCCGGATTCAGCCAGCGGTGTATCAAATACACGCTCTTCGCCAAATTCTTTTTGAAGGCCTTCGGTAGCACGGAAAACGCCGCCGTTAACGCCCACATCTTCACCGAATACCAATACATTCGGATCGTTGCGCAATTCTGTGCGAAGAGCATCAGTAATTGCCTGAATCATTGTCATTTGCGCCATGGCTTACTTCGACTCCTTTTCTTTGTATATTTCATACTGTTCTTTTAGGTTGTAAGGCATTTCTTCATACATGATGTTCATAAGGTCAGTAACTTTTTGCTTAGGTGTCTCATCAGCCTTTTTAATAGCTTCTTTAATATCTTCTTTTGCTTGTTCAATTACTTCGTTTTCCATATCTTCATTCCAGATTCCTTTGTCTTCAAGGAATTTGCGGAAACGAACAAGAGGATCTTTCTTTTCCCATTCATTATCAAGGTCAGAAGTACGGTAGCGGGTTGGATCGTCTCCAGCCATTGTGTGCGGTCCGTAACGATATGTCAGCGTTTCGATTAATGTAGGACCTTCACCATTAAGTGCACGTTCACGGGCTTCGCGAACAGCTGCATATACAGCAAGCGGATCCATGCCATCAACCTGAATTCCTGGAATACCGGCCGCCACTGCCTTTTGAGCAATTGTTTTAGCTGCTGATTGTTTTTCAACAGGAGTAGAGATTGCAAAACGGTTATTTTGCACAATAAAGATAGCAGGTGCTTTAAATGCTCCTGCAAAGTTGATGCCTTCATAGAAGTCACCTTGTGAAGCACCGCCGTCGCCAGTATAAGTGATGGCAACTTTCTTTTCGCCGCGCTTTTTCATGCCAAGGGCAACCCCTGCAGTCTGAATATATTGTGCTCCAATGATAATCTGAGGTGAAATAACATTTACACCTTCAGGCATATTTCCGCCTTCGAAGTGCCCGCGGGACCATAGGAAAGCCTGGTATAACGGAAGGCCATGCCAAATGATTTGAGGCACATCACGATAACCTGGAAGAATGAAGTCTTCCTTCTCCAGCGCAAAATGAGATGCAAGCTGAGAAGCTTCCTGTCCGGCAGTAGGAGCATAGAAGCCCAAACGGCCTTGTCTGTTAAGGGAAATAGAACGCTGATCAAGAATGCGGGTGTAAACCATGCGGCGCATTAATTCCTGAAGCTGCTCATCGCTTAAGTCAGGCATTGCTGAATCATTAACAACCTTGCCTTCTTCATTTAAAATTTGTAGAGTTTGGAACTGTTCTTCAACTGTTTCGAGCTGTTTTTTCGCATCGAATTGTGCCTTCTTTGTTTTAGAAGCCATATCAGTCACCCTTTCCTTTCATAAAAAGACGTTAATTAAGAGTTTTTATACACAAAATTTAGGTTACCCAAAACGAAGCCATATTAGATACTCTTTCAAAAAGCAAAAAAGTACTTTTCCAGGCATGTTTTTATTAGCATCTCTAAATAGCAGAACGTTCTTTTCTGCCATATGCATACTTACAACTAGTGTTCCACAGATCACTTCTAAAAAAACGTCTTTCTGTTCATCTTTAACTATCATATTCTGTATCAGTTTATTTTGCAACAAAATTGATACAGAAATACTTACGAGATTTAGTTTAATACACCTTCAGGACCTTCGTCAATTACCTTGCTTTTTGTTTTTTACAGTTACCATACTTTTTATATTCTATATCAAATTCCATAACTGTATTAACGCCTGCACCCTATCTGTATTATAAAAAACTATTATATTTTCATGTGTTATAGTAAAGAAATTTCACCTCTCATTATTTTGAAATAAAGACGCCTGCATAAATTTAAATAAGCGGATTCATAATGACCCGATGTCTCCATACGCATTAAAAGCCCAAAAATCAAAAAATGCCGCGCATTTACATGCCGGCATTAATATTATTCTTTTGTATTTATTTCGAGCCCTGCTTCTTTATAGAAATCCAGTTTTGCTTCATTATACTCTTTTGTTTTTTCATTGAAATGCTTATTTGAAGACAAGATCTTTTCATACATTTCATTTATTTCGTTAATTTGATTTTCAAGCTGCTCGAGAGTAAGGTCTTCCTTTTTAAACATTGCGTACAGCTCTTTATCCAGTTTAAGCGCTTTGGAATAGTCCTCATAAAGAGTGTCATGTATTTTATATCTTTCCATCATAATTTCTTGCAGTTTTTTAGCTTTATCTTTCAGCTTTTGACTCTCTATATCCTCTATTATAGGAGATAAAGATTCAAATTCCTTTTTGGATGCCTGGATGCTTTCCTGCTCTTTCTCCATATGATTTTTCCGCTTATCCACAATCGAGGAAGCCTCGTCAGACAGCTTCTTAATTTCCTCGAAGTCCTTCATTCCCAGGTTGATAATTTTATCGTATAATTCCTTTTCTCTTTTCTCCAGTTTTACCAGCGGTTCCTGCTGCTTTTCAAAGTCCTTTTCTTTTTCAACTACATTTTCCAGAACATCATACACTTTTTCCTCTGGTTTTGGCTTGTTCATACAGCCTGAGAGGAAGATAGCCAAGATTATAAAAACAAGCAACAGTCTGCTTTTGTTCAAAATTGACACGTTGAAACCTCCTTACTAATAACATTTTTAACTATAAAGGTACCCGCCCTGTTTGACAATAGCCCTTTGGTTTGACACTTTTCACAACAGTTCACAATTTGTCCTTTTTAGAAGTGTATTTAAAATTTATTCGCTGCATTTTTCCTTTATGACTTGGGCATAGGCCTACACCATTCATCATATAAAACATAGGCTATATTAATCGTCCGATGTGGCAAGGAAAAAAGATGGACGATAATCTTACTTTAGGGAGGTTATCCTTCATGTACGGATATGGCGGATACGGTTATGGATGCGGTTATCCAGTAGCGGGTGCCGGCTGCGGCAGAGGCTTTGCGTTAATTGTAGTATTATTCATTCTCTTAATCATAGTTGGCTGCGCTTGCTGGAAGTTTTAATTACTTGAGAAGGTGCCAAAAGCGCCTTCTCTTATTAACTTTTTTCCGCCTCTCTGATAGACTGAATATATTAATATTAACGTAAACCTGGCAAACCTTTTGCTATGCAGATGGTCTTCTTGCCAATAATTTAGCCATTTTTTTAATCTTTATTACATAGCGGGAGTGATAACCATGCTGAGCATGCAAGATATTATACGCGATGGCCACCCAACATTAAGGAAAATTGCCGCGGAAGTAAACATGCCTCCATCTCCAGTAGAAAAACAGATACTGAGGGAAATGATGGACTATGTAAAAAACAGCCAGAATCCAGAGCTTGCTGCTAAATATGGATTAAGGGCAGGCATTGGATTAGCTGCTCCTCAAATTAATATTTCCAAAAGGATGATTGCTGTCCATGTAACCTATAACGGCGAGCTGTTCAGTTATGCATTCTTCAACCCTAAGATCATCAGCCATTCTGTCCAGCGGTCTTATCTGGCTGCAGGAGAAGGCTGTCTGTCTGTTGATGAATCCATACCCGGTTTTGTGCCCAGATATTCAAAAGTTACTGTTAAAGGCATTGACCTGGATGGCAATGAAGTAAAACTCAAGCTGAAAGGTCTGCCTGCGATTGTCTTCCAGCACGAGATTGATCATTTAAACGGAATCATGTTTTATGATCACATAAACAAACAAAATCCTTTTGAGCCAATCGAAAATGCCATTGCTGTAGAACGCTAGAATGCCGATACATTCACAGCATTACAAAAGAAAGCCTCCAGCTATGAAACCGGAGGCTTTTTCGCTGCTATATTAATTCGAGCTCCTTTAATCCCTTCCAGATACCTTCCTTGTCAACTCCTGATGTTACGCGATCTGCTGCCTTCTTTACCACTTCTTCTGCGTTGCCCATTGCTATCCCTGTTCCGACAGCATTCAGCATCTCTATATCGTTAAGCCCATCTCCAAAGGCATATACATCCTTCAAATCAAATCCGAGTCTTTTAATCATTTGCTTGATCCCTTCAGCTTTAGACCCGCCAGCAGGCAATACATCTACGGAATATGGGTGCCATCTGATAAAGCCAAAGTCAGGATATGCAGATGAAGAAATATAGTTTTCCTCATCTTCTTTCTCGCAGAACAGAAGTGATTGATATAATTCCCTTCCGCTGTAAAACTCCCGGTCTTCCTCAGGAAGGGGGAACTTTAAGCTCCCCATGCTTTCCTCTATAAATGGATGATGGGATACTGAGGCTTTCATTGTTTTCTCATTCATAAACACTAATGGATGTCCGTTTGACTGTGCATGCCTATATAGCTTTTCAATTTCAGCCGTTTTTAAAGGATTACGGTATATCGGCTCGTGTTCAAATACGACATATTGGCCATTAAAGCTTACAAATGAATCAATATCTAGTTCATTGCGCAGGTTCTCATACATGAAAGGAGCTCTGCCGGTAGCAATCGCCACAAAGGTCCCGTTCTTTTTCAGCTTTTCTATTGCCTCTTTCGTACTATCCGGTAAATTTTTTTCGTGATCCAACAAGGTCCCATCTATATCAAAGAAAACAATCTTTTTCATATAAAACAATCTTCCTTTCAAGCAATATTCTGCTGGCTTTCATTACATATTTTATCGTAATAAAACACTAAACCCATAAAGTGAAAAAGTCAATTTCAATTGCTAAAAAGAATAGCATTTTCCATTTTTACCCACGATAAATTCATTTATTTTACCATATAATATAATTAAGAAAAGCGGAATCTCCTTGCCCGCAAAGGACGCAGATTAAAAAAAGCAGCCCGGTGGAGCTGAACAGCTTCAAAAAAACCACATTAATTACAAAAAACGTGTGAAAACGTCCTTGCTGCCTTTACTTTGGACAAGGATCGTTTAAAATAGAAAGTAAGGAGTTGATCCACTATGTTAAAGAAGCTGAGAAAAAAGCTTTTAAAACAGTGGAATGAAATGCTTCGAAAAAAATCTATTGCCTGACAAATTTGAGCCCTTCAAACTTGCGAAGGGCTCCTTCCTTATTGTAAATTGGTTATTAGTATACTTTTTACATAGATTCGGAAGCGTCTTGGCATTAAGAAGAATTAATATTCATATCCCGCAGGAAAAAACATGTAATACATGTTATTATTTTATATATTAGATAAAAGTTTTTTATCGGATTAAGGAGAGATAGTAATGATTTTCAAGGTATATTATCAGGATTCCAAGACAGAGGTACCGGTTAGAGAAAAAACAAAAACTATTTTTGTGGAAGGCGATTCTGAAAGAGACGTTCGCAAAAAGCTTGCTGACCGCAACTATAATATTGAATTTGTAGCATCTGTTCAGGGAGATTTCCTGGAATATGAAAAACAAAGTGAAGACTTTAAAGTATTGGAGATTGAGTAATTTATGAAATTTGTTAAAAATGATCAAACAGCCGTTTTTGCCCTGGGCGGACTTGGCGAAATCGGGAAAAACACTTACGCTGTGCAATTCCAGGATGAAATTATCCTGATTGATGCCGGAATTAAATTTCCTGAAGACGAACTTCTTGGAATCGATTATGTTATTCCTGATTACACTTATTTAGTTAAAAACGAAGATAAAATAAAAGGGTTATTTATCACTCACGGCCATGAAGACCATATTGGAGGAATTCCATATCTTCTAAGAGAAGTTAACATCCCGGTTTACGGCGGAAAACTTGCTCTGGGGCTCCTGAGAAATAAACTTGAAGAACACGGACTGTTAAGACAGACGACTCTTCATGAAATCAAGGAAGACGATATCATTAAATTCAGAAAAACATCCGTGACTTTTTTCAGAACCACTCATAGCATTCCTGATTCATATGGAATCGTTGTCAAAACACCTCCTGGACAAGTTGTTCACACCGGGGACTTCAAATTTGATTTCACCCCTGTAGGAGAGCCGGCTAACCTGACGAAAATGGCTGAAATCGGTAAAGAAGGCGTACTTTGCCTGCTTTCTGACAGCACAAACAGTGAAATACCTGAATTCACCATGTCTGAACGCAGAGTCGGCGACAGCATTCATGACATATTCAGAAAAGTCGAAGGACGGGTTATTTTTGCCACTTTCGCTTCCAACATCCACCGTCTTCAGCAGGTGACTGAAGCAGCCGTTATAAATGGCAGAAAAATTGCTGTCTTTGGCAGAAGTATGGAAGCAGCCATAAATATTGGACAGGAATTAGGATATATACAGGCACCAAAAGATACTTTTATTGATGCACATCAAATTAACAGACTTCCAGCCAACCAGGTAACAATTCTTTGTACAGGAAGCCAGGGAGAGCCGATGGCTGCCCTTTCAAGAATTGCCAATGGAACGCATCGCCAGATACAGATCATTCCTGGCGACACGGTTGTATTCTCTTCTTCACCTATTCCAGGAAACACAATTAGTGTCAGCAGAACGATTGACAGACTTTCCCGCGCAGGCGCAGAAGTCATTTATGGTAAATTAAGCGATATTCACACTTCCGGTCATGGCGGCCAGGAAGAACAGAAACTTATGCTTCGCTTAATAAAGCCAAAATTCTTCATGCCGATTCACGGTGAATACAGAATGCAGAAAATGCATGCCAAATTGGCTGTAGATTGTGGAGTTGAGGCAGAAAACTGCTTTATCATGGATAATGGTGAAGTTCTGGCTCTCAGCGATGATTCTGCTCAGGTAGCCGGAAAAATCCCGTCTGGGTCTGTTTATATTGATGGAAGCGGAATCGGTGATATCGGAAATATTGTTTTACGGGACCGCCGCATTCTTTCTGAAGAAGGTTTAGTGGTTGTCGTGGTGAGCATCAATATGAAGGATTTCAAAATTTCTGCAGGACCTGACTTAATTTCCCGCGGATTCGTCTATATGAGGGAATCCGGAGATTTAATCAATGACGCACAGTCACTCATCACAAAACACTTAAGCAAGGTTATGGAACGCAGGACAACACAATGGTCAGAAATCAAGAATGAAATTACCGACACGCTTGCACCTTTCCTTTA
The DNA here is from genome assembly GCF_002272225.1 of Bacillus sp. 7894-2. Lineage (NCBI taxonomy): Bacteria > Bacillati > Bacillota > Bacilli > Caryophanales > Bacillaceae > Bacillus > Bacillus sp. 7894-2. The sequence continues at coordinate 32,384 of NZ_NPDG01000062.1, read as the reverse complement.
TGAAAAAACCAAGCGCCGTCCAATGATTTTGCCGATTATCATGGAAGTTTAAAAGACCCAAGGCGTATATTCCATAACGGAAAGACCCTGTTTTACGGGATATACGGATCTATAAATATATACAGATAAAAAGGCTGTATCGCTCACATGAGCGATACAGCCTTTTTCTGATTATGACATCACTTTCTTTTCAAAGCGGTTGATATCTACGTCTGCTCCAATAACAATAAGAATATCGTCAAATTGTATTTTTTCATTCGCCTGCGGAGATACGATAATTTCATTTTTTCTTTTAATTGCTACAATGTTGATTCCGTATTTTGCCCGGATATCGAGATCAATAATACTGTGGCCGGCAAGTTTTTCATTAGCCACGATTTCTACTATGCTATGCTCATCAGAGAGCTCCAGATAATCCAGTACATTATTTGATACGATACTATGGGCAATCCTTCTGCCCATATCCCTTTCAGGATGAACAACCTGATCTGCCCCTATTTTCCTCAATACCTTAGCGTGATAATCATTTTGCGCTTTAACCGTGATCTTATTAACTCCTACCTCTTTTAAAATTAAGGTTGTCAGGATAGAGGCCTGAATATTATCGCCAATCGCCACAATAACATGGTCAAAATTACGTATTCCCAAACTCTTGATAACAGATTCGTCCGTGGTATCGCCAACTACTGCATGCGAAGCAACTCTTGCAAATTCGTTCACACGGTCTTCATTTACATCAATCGCCATAACTTCCATGCCTTCTTCAGCCAGAGTATGGCAGATGCTTCCTCCAAAACGTCCAAGTCCGATAACAGCAAATTCTTTCTTCATCCTATCTTCCTCCAGCAAAGTTAGCAATATAGACAATAATACCATAATAGCACAAACAGCAGTAAAGCTATTAGACCTTACTTCCCCTGACAAAATAAAACCTCCGCCAGGAGGTTTTATTTTGTTCATTAAATTGCTTCAAGCATATTGAATTGTGCCTTAACCAAATGAAAATATTCACCTTTTGCATTCATCAATTCGTTATGATTCCCCTGCTCTAAAATATTTCCATGATCGAGCACAAAGATTTGATCGGATTCCCGGATCGTCGACAGCCTGTGTGCGATAATTATGGCCGTTCTGCCCTTCAAAAGTGTCTTTAATGCCTGCTGGATCTTCATCTCTGTCTCTGTATCGATACTGGCAGTAGCTTCATCAAGTATAAGAATACGCGGGTCTGCAAGCAAGGCGCGGGCAAAGGAGAGCAGCTGCCTCTCTCCAACCGATAAAATATTCCCTCTCTCCTCCACTTCAGTTTCATATCCATTTGAAAGTTTATCAATGAACCCATGTGCACCGACAGCTTTGGCTGCTTCCACTACTTCTTCATCCGTTGCATCAGGCCTGCCAAAACGGATGTTATCGCAGATTGTGCCGGAAAATATGAAAGTATCCTGAAGAACGACACTGATTTGCTTGCGCAAACTTGATAAAGAAACATCCTGTAAATCATAGCCATCTATTTTTACAGTACCTCCTGTGGGATCATAAAAACGGCTGATTAAGTTCGCTATCGTTGTTTTTCCAGATCCTGTATGACCGACAAGCGCTGCTGTCTGCCCTGCTTTTATCTCAAGGGAAACTCCATTTAAGGCTGTTCTTTTTTCATCGTAAGAAAAAGTGACATTCTCAAATTCTATCTTGCCTTCTATCTCCTGCAAATTCACAGCATTTTCCCTTTCAGATACGATTGGTTTCTCATCAAGAAATTCAAAAATTCTTTCAGAGGAAGCCATACCCATGAGCAGCTGGTTATATACCATTCCAAGCCGGGAAATAGGCTCCCAAAACATCCCTAAATAAAAGGCAAAAGAAACAAATATGCCGATCGATATTGATCCGGTTTGAATCAGATGGGCCCCAAACCAAATCAGTACAGCGGTACCCAGGGCATTGGTCACTTCAACCAGCGGCCTGAACATAGCGTTTTTCTGGGAGGCAACCCTCCAGCTTTCAAAGTTCTCTGTATTCACACCATCAAAGAATGCCATATTCTCTTTTTCCTGTGTAAAAGACTGGGTAATCCTTATCCCCTGAATGCTCTCATTTAAGTGAGAATTCAATTTGGATTGTTTTAACCGGACAGTTTGCCAGGACCTGCGGATATTTCTCCGCAAACTGGTTGAAATAAAAAACATGATGGGCAGGATGATCATTATTGCCAGAGTCAGTTCAGGACTTAGTGTAAATAAAATAATAAAAATCCCTGCCAGCATGATCAAATCCATTAGAAGATTAATAACTCCATTTGTAAAAAGCTCCTGAAGCGAATTAATGTCATTCATGATTCTCACCAGTATGGAACCTGCCGAACGCTGATCAAAAAAACGATGTGAAAGCGTCTGTACGTGTGTAAATAAATGTTTTCGAAGATCATAAATAACACTTTGGCCGAGCTTATTCATCCATTTAATCCTGAAATAATTTGCAGCATATGAAATCGTGTAAAGGCCTGCAATCAAAGATACAAGGACAGCGAGCAACCGGCCGTCCTTTTCAATTAGCGCTTTATCTAATGTATACACACCGATTAGGATAGGAATGATCAGCCTGACTGCTGTATTAATTAATACCATAATAATAGAGAGCGGGAGTAAATTTTTTCTGTAAGGTTCCATATAACTGAATAAGCGCAGCATCTGCTTCCAGTTAAATGGCTTTTCGATTACTTCGTCAGCAGAGTATTGGAACCTGTTTAACACATTGTCATTTTTCGATTTATTTTTTTTCAAGGACGCACCTCCTAGCCTGCATTTGATTGGAGAACCTTATCCCGGTCCTGATATTGAATATCGTAAATCCGCTGATATGGGCCATTATTTTTTAGCAGCTTTTCATGTGTCCCTCGCTCAGCCACTTTCCCGTTCTCAAGTACAAGTATTTCATCTGCATGCTTAAGGGATGAAATCCGATGGGCAATGATAAACGTAGTTCGATCAGCCATTACTTCCTTCAAAGCTTTTTGTATTCTGAATTCGGTTTCCATATCCACAGCACTTGTTGCATCATCCAGAACTAAAATGCTGGGATCTGCACAAATTGCCCTTGCTATCGCAATCCTTTGTTTCTGGCCGCCTGATAGCCCCATGCCCCTCTCGCCAAGAACAGTATCGTATTGACCAGGAAGCTCCATGATAAATTCATGAGCCTGTGCACGTTTGGCAGCTTCAATAATTTCCTCCATGGTTGAATCAGGCTTCCCAAATGCAATATTCGCTTTAATCGAAGAAGAAAACAAAAAAGATTCCTGAAGAACAAAGCTGATGTTTCTTCTCAGAGACTGAAGAGAGTATTCCTGCACATTTACCCCATCAATCATTACATCCCCTTCAGCCGGCTCGTAAAATCTTGTCATAAGCTGCGTTAAGCTCGTTTTCCCAGATCCTGTAGAGCCGATTAACCCAATCACCTTTCCTGGCTCAGCATGAAATGAAATATCCGATAATGCTTCATTGACATCCTTGGAGTACCTCAGGGTAACATTGCGGAATTCGACATCACCATGCAAACGCTCTGCCTTTAGACATGTATCAGCATCCTCAATCTCATTATCTGCTTCCAGGATCTCAATGAGCCGCTCTCCGGAGGCTTTTGATTGTGAAAATAGGTTAACGATGAAGCCCAGGTTCATAATTGGCCACATAATATACCAGACAAGGCTATAAAAAGCGACAAGTTCCCCTGGCTTCAAACTGCCTGCCATAACAAGATATCCGCCGTAAGCCAGAAGCAGTACAACACTTAAATTGCCCAAAAACTCCATTAAGGGAAAATATTTGGCCCAAATATCAGATGTAAAAAGATATTTATCCTTATAATCACTGTTAGAGTCATTGAATTTATTAATCTCAAAATCTTCCCGGGATAATGATTTCACAGTATTAATTCCGCTTATATTCTCTTGAACCTTTGTATTCAGGTGCCCGAATGATTTTCGGATGCCCCGGAATGCGGGATGTACAGCTTTGTCAAATCTAAAGGTGACTACCGCCAGAAAAGGCAGCGTAATCAGTGTGACAATAGCCAGCGGAATAGAATAATAAAACATAACTGACATACTGATGAGGATCAATAAACCAAAACGAATGAGTTCAGAAAATCCGAATGAAAGAAAGAACCGGAATCCCTCGACATCTGCAGTCAGCCGGGACATTAAATCGCCTGTTTTGGCATTGTCATAATATCTAAAAGGCAGAAACTGCAGCTTTTCATAAAGTACATTTCTAAGCTTATAAACCGATGTGATTCCAAATAAATCACCGGTGTACTGATGAATATAAGTCGCTGCCCCCTTTACGGCCATTATGGCAATGAAACCTAAAGCCAAATATGGGATCCACCCATAATTCCCTCCAATGACCACTTCATCAATTGTCACCTGCAAGATCATTGGGTACACAACCGTTATTGCTGTCACAATAAACAGAAAAAGTATGGACCAAATAAAGTAATGTTTAAATGGCCAATAATATTGCTTTAACTTTTTAAATGTTTCCATCTGCATTCCCCCTTTTAGTTTGCGGAAAAATTAGAAAAGTTAGAACGTAATATTAAATATATCGAGTTTCGAAGTATTTTTCCACCCCTTTTTGTTTGATTTTGCACTTTTTTTGAAATCAAACAATGATTTTCCAAATATGTATGCCTCTCCATGCTGCGCGTATAAATTCCAAGCAAAAAGCTGATTTCATAGACCCTAAATGGAATCTTTGAAATCAGCTTTGTAAAGTGCCTTAACCTTTATACTTTAAATATGCTGCAATCAATTCAATTGCGGTTTCAATTGCATTTTCATTTGGATTCAGCCTGGCATGATGAAGTCCATATTCTGAATCGACCCCAAGCCAAAACATGAACCCCGGAATTTCTTCAAGCATATAGCCAAAGTCCTCACCTGTCATGGCTTCACGGCATTCAACCACGCTGATGTCTGTACTGGAACGGACAAACTCCATAAATTCTCTTGTTAAGATCTCCTCATTGTAAACCTGATGATACATGCTGCCATAGTCGATGGAAGCTTCACATTCATACCCAACTTCAATTCCTTTAACAAGTGCCTGAATTCTGCTTTTTACCTTCTTCATTGATTCAGGAGACAGAGTGCGAATGGTACCTTCAAGCCTTGCTTTTTCAGCTATGATGTTTTGAACAGTGCCACCTGTTATTTTTCCAATTGTAACGACTGCGCTGTCCAGGGGATCCACGTTCCTCGAAATGATGGATTGAAGCTGGCTGACCAGGGTACATGCTGCCACGATCATATCATTGGTATTATGCGGATATGCGGCATGTCCCCCTTTTCCCTTTAAATCAATAAATAGCTCCGACGTATTTGCAAAAAGCAAGCCTTCCCTCAATGCGATTGTTCCGACAGGATATTCCGGAGCAATATGCAGGGCCAATATCATATCAGGCTTCCATTCTTTCATTATGTCAGATTTAAGCATGGGTTCTGCCCCGCCAGGCCCTTCTTCAGCTGGCTGAAAAATAAACAGCAAATCATCGTTAATGCGTTCTTCTATGAATTTCGTTATTAAGCCAAGTGCAATTGACATATGAAAATCATGTCCACAGGCATGCATTTGCTCACTATGCTCTGATTTAAACGGCAGGCCTGTCTCCTCTGTAATTGGGAGGCCATCTATATCAGCACGATACCCGATCATCCTGGAAGGATTACTTCCGCTGATTTTTACAAAAATACCCGTTTTCCAAGTTTTAATTTCCAAATTGTCCTGAGGGAGAGAATACAGGTAATCTAACAGAAACTGCTGTGTTTTAAATTCACGGAACCCTAACTCCGGTATTTTATGCAGCTCCCGCCGTAATAAAACGAATGGATTGTTTGTGACCAAAACTAGCTTCCCCCTTGTTAAAAATGCTCTTATATATTTCTTCACACAATAGCAATCATAAATTAACCCTTTAGAAAAAGCGCGGATCGAGATCCACGCTTTTTAAACTATTATAATTGGCGAAGTTCTTGCTTAATTTCTGTTTTGGACTTAGTTTTTTCATCAATCTCTTTAATCACACGAGCTGGTGTACCTGCAACCACTGTATATGGCGGCACATCATCAATGACAATAGCACCTGCAGCAACTACAGCTCCCTTACCGACGGTTACTCCTTCGAGTACAACCGCATTGGCTCCGATAACTACATCATCTTCTACAACGACTGGTTTTGCTGAAGGAGGCTCAATAACGCCGGCCAATACAGTTCCTGCTCCAATATGACAGTTCTTGCCGACTGTAGCTCTTCCGCCAAGGACAACATTCATGTCAATCATTGTGCCTTCACCAATCACTGATCCGATATTAATGGAAGCACCCATCATGATTACAGCGTTATCGCCGATTTCTACCTGGTCACGGATGATGGCACCCGGCTCAATGCGCGCTTTAATATTTTTCATATCAAGCAATGGAATCGCTGAGTTTCTGCGGTCATTTTCAATCACGTAATCTTCAATTTTTGACTGGTTTGCTTCAATTGCCTGGCTAATTTCAGACCATTCACCAAACACAACCCCGGTGCTGCCGTTTATAAAGGCCTTTGCAGAGGCTCCGAAGTCGATTCCTTCTAATTCACCTTTAATATAAACCTTTACAGGTGTGGATTTTGTGCTGTTCTGGATAAAAGAAATAATCTCATTTGCATCCATCATTTTCATAATAAAAATCCTCCTCTATGTATAACATTACAACTAGGATTACTTTAACAAACAAAAGCGCTGAAAACAAGAAAAATAACTAGGGATAAGAAAACGGAAGATCATTGTCTTTCTTCTTCAATATGCTCCTTTATTAACTCAACAAATGCCTGCACCTGCTTGAGCTGAAAGGCAGATTCGTACCCCAGGAGCCACGTATCACGCTTAATTGGCAAATTATTTTCATCAAGCAGCGGAATCTTGAAAATATTTTTCTCTGCACCATTCAGCGTAATGGCCGGGAGAATGGCGTACCCTATTCCATTGAAAGTCATTTGCTTGCATGTTTCAATTTGGTCAACTACTATTGTCCTTTTTGGAGAAGTTTTGAACTGCCGCAGCCACCAGTCCTGAATTTCCTGATAATAGTTTGAATCACTCTTAAATTGAATAAATGGCCGGTCTGTTTCAAGAACCTGCTCCGGTCTTGTAATTTCTGTGTCAACCAGATAAAGACTGTCCTTAAATAAAGGGATTTTAATCCCTTTCCAATCCGGAGTCCCTCTGATAATTCCAATATGAACCTGATCATCATAAAGAGATTTTAATATTTCACTGCTCCAGCCGGTGATCAGAGAAATTTTCGCCTGGGGATAGCGGCTGACAAACTTTTTAAGGACCTGTGGCAGCCAATTCTGTCCGACAATTGAAGCAACTGCAATTTTTAACGTTCCATGAACCTCCGAATTGAGGGCATTAATTGACTCCCTCACTTTTTCTTCTTTGGCCAGAACTTCATTTACGAATTGAATAACAATTTCTCCTGCCGGTGTCAGAGACAGTCCCTTTTGGGAGCGGAGGAATAGCTTGTTCCCCCATTCCTTTTCAATATTCACAAGGCGCTGCGAAAGCGCCGGCTGCGATACAAATAAACGCTCAGCCGCTTTTCTCATATTCATTTCCTGTGCCAGCACCGATAAAAGATGAAATTCTGTAAGTGAAGACATAAACATCTTCCCTTCATAACTTTTTCTTATAGTATATCTTAATTACTTTTAAATTTCTTTATCATCGATGATGGTTTGGAGACAAAGTTCCAGGAGTGAAGCATAAAAAATCTCTGCACGATAAATGCAGAGATTTACATGCGCCTAATCGGCGATTTCCTTTTCATGTTTTGGCAGTGCAATGACCAATAAGAAGCTTATCACGGCAAATAAGAGTACTGCATAATACACCGAATGAAGTGAAACGGTAAGGCCATTCTGCAGAATTTCCTTTATTCCCGCATCCATGCTGTTTCTCGCATCTTCATTTAATAATACATTTGCTGAATCTAACGATAAGCTGGCGTCTATGCCTTCACCATTCTTCTGTATATATGATTTGATCTGACTGTTTAAAATTCCGCCAAGCAAGGCTGCTCCTATGGTGTTGCCCAGATTTCTCATAAACATATTGGCAGCAGTGGCAATACCCCTTTGATTCCATTCCACTGTACTCTGAATGGATACAATAAAAGCTGTAGTGGTTAAGCCCATGCCTGCCCCGACCAGAAAGCTCCCCGCTGCTGCCCATACGGGTCCCGCTTCGGGAGTGAGGGTAACAAACATAATACTCCCCGCTATCAAAAACACTCCGCCTATGACAGATGTACTTCTAAAACCAATTTTTAAAAGCAGCTTGCCTGCCGCTGCAGAAGCAATCGGCCATCCAATAGACATCGTGGTAAGTGTAAAGCCGGCTACTATCGGAGATCTTTCCATGACACCCTGTACAAATGCAGGCAGAAAACTTGAAATCCCTATAAGCATGACACCAGTGGTCAAGGAAGCCAAATTGGCAATTAATATCGGCTTCTCCTTCCATATATTAAAAGGCATCATTGGTTCTGCAGCTTTTTGTTCCTGCAGGATAAATAAAATAAAGGCAATTACACTGACCGATAATAGGCTGATGGCTTCAATGGAATTCCATGCCCAATTTGTTCCTCCCTCCACAAGCACAAACATGAGAGATGAAATGGAAACAGTTAATAGCACAGCTCCGGCATAATCGATCTGGTGTTTTTTCCTTTCCACATTTTCATGGAGGAAAAGCCACAAACCTGCAATAGCCATGATGCCAAGCGGAATATTAACCCAAAAAACATACCGCCAGCTGACGAATTCAACCAGCAGTCCGCCTATTGCCGGGCCCATGATAGCTGAAACTCCCCAAACGCTTGATAAATAACCCTGCACCTGTGCCCTTTCCTCTTTTGTATAAATATCTCCGACAATGGTTGTTGCAATCGGCATGACGGCTCCGGCACCAAAACCCTGGATTAACCTGAAAATGATCAGTGCAGTCATTGATTCCGCAAAACCGCATAAAATGGAACCAATTAAAAAGATGATAATCCCGAACGTTAAAACGGGCTTCCGCCCAAATAAGTCAGAAAGCTTGCCGTAAATCAAAACAGTCACAGCATTCATTAACAGATATGCTGAAAACACCCAGCTATATAAAGCAAATCCGCCTAAATCCCCGACAATGGCAGGCATCGCGGTTGATACTATGGTCGCCTCAATGGCCCCCATAAACATGGCAAGCATTACTGAAGCCAGCACAAAAGGCTTTTTTGTCACTTTCCTCTTACCTTGAGGCATTTTTTTATGTAAAGTTTGGCTCAAGTATTTCCCCTCCATGAATAAATCCGAAAATAACGGCCATAAACCGGTCTGAATACTCATCATTGAAAATAAAGCAAGCTCCCACTGCGGGGAGCTGATTTTTATTGTTTATTTAATCGTCTGATATGTTTGTTTAGTTGATCCAATACTGTTCTGCGGGTAAGTATTCCCTCAAAATAGCCTTCCTTGTTTTCAACACAAATAAATGGATGGTCAACTAATAGCGCGATCGATTGCTGGATAGAAGATTCAGCATCAAGCCTTGGGATATTTGCGTTCATAGCCTCTTCAACCCTTTTTTTCTCCAGCTGCTCAAACTCAATCCGCTCGAGACCAAGAATGGAATCCATAATAATGGGTGTGCTGATTAAGCCCTGCAGCTTATATTGAGGGTCCAGTACAGGAATTGCTGTATATCCGCTTTTCGTTAGTACTAAGAGGGCATGCTCAAGGCTATTGCCAACCTGCACATGTGCTACCCGTTCAGAAGGAATCATGAAATCACTAATGTTAAATTCTAAAAATTCCTCGCTATGAAGACTGATCATCACCGAAAACTCCTCAAAAATTAGTTATACTTCTTAACCATTTTATCACAGTCTTCGGCATTTTGCGCCTATTATCCTTTACTGGTTTGAATGTCTTTAACTTCATAGCCGCAGTCAGGACAGTGAAAAATAACATTTTGATTTGATTGTGCAGTTAATACAGCATCAATTTCTTTTTCTGCCCTGCAGCCCGGACATTTTACAGTTGGCATCATTCTGCTTCACCTCAATTTAGATCATATACTGCTTATTGTTCTCAATACCTAATTTTTCGAGCCTTTATTGTCTTTTAAAATTTCTTTCATTTCTTCAAGAGTTTTCCTGATCCGTATTACTTCTCTTTTTGTATTAATTAAATCTGCAAGCAAAAGCAGAACAGTAAAAAACAGCATAATCATGAGCAGGTAATACATTTCACACCTCTGGCAATTGATTTATTATAAAAGTACATATAAGAAAAGAGGCCAAGAGGCCCCTTATGTATGTGGTGAATTATTGAATCAAATCGAAAATTTCGATTGTGATCATATCAATGTTGTCGAATTGATATCTTTTTGGCTTTTCTTTATCGTTATATACTTCCAGCTCAAATGTTTCATTTTTCGGATGAAAAGTTACCTGGCATTTTCTTTCACCATTCACCTCGAAAAATCTTTGCATTGGCTCTCCGCCTGTTGCTTGTTCCTGTAAGCTTTTTAAGCGTGTTAATATACCTTGAAGCTGTGACATGCTCTCTCTCCTTTCCAAAACAAAACCCAGAATTCACATTTAGGTTTCTCTTTTGGCATGTTTCTATCCTAAAGAAATAAATTCAGAATATTCAAGCTCGATGCTTTACATACCAATATTAACAGAATAAAATATTGTAAGGTGTTTGTACAAGCAAAAGCTTTATAAAGGACGTGATTTTTTTTGGCAAAACCTGAAAAATTGGCCGAAAACCTATATTTAATTGACGATTATGACCTTTCATTGGAAAAACGTACCGGTACCTATGTTTTAACAGAACAAAAGCTGACTTTGATTGAAACCTCTGCCAGTCCCTCAATCCCCTACATTTTGGAAGGACTCAGCCAGCTTCACTTTACACCGGAGGAAGTTGATTATATCATCCTGACACATATTCATCTTGATCATGCCGGCGGCACAGGCGTATTATTAACCCATTGTCCAAACGCAAAGGTAATAGTCCACCCGAAAGGTGCCAGGCACTTAGCAGACCCTTCACGCTTGATTGCCGGTGCAAAAGCCGTTTATGGTGATCAATTCGATGGACTGTTTAATCCAATATTGCCTGTTCCAGAGGAGAAGATTATCACTAAAGAACATGAGGAAGAGCTTGAAATAGGCCCAATTTGCACTCTGAAATTTTATCATTCGCCCGGACACGCCAATCACCACTTCAGTATCTTTCACCCTGCCTTAAATGGAATGTTTACGGGAGATACTGCCGGTGTATTTTATCCGCAGTTGAAAGAGCTTGGGATTGAATTGTATCTGCCCTCGACTTCACCAAACCAATTCAGTCCAGTCAAAATGCTCGAATCCATTGACATGTACGAAAAAATGGACCTTGAATTTATTTTCTTTGGCCATTACGGCATGAGCTCAAACCCTAAAGAAGTCTACAGGCAAATAAAGGACTGGCTTAAGATTTTCACGAATGCTGGTGAAGCTTCGGTATCAGGAGGCGGTTCTATAAATCAACAGACACACGCAGCACAAGCCATCCTCGAAGAGAAAGTTAAAACTTATCTTGATGGCAAAGGCGTCCCATCTGACCATCCTGTATACGAAATTCTTTCTATAGACATCGCTGTCTGTTCGATGGGATTGATTGATTACCTGCATAAAGCAAACTGATTGCCTGCTGGATGATCCTGCTTTATGATAGAGTAACAAAAGACAGGGAGGATACAAACATTGGAAGAGATTGTTTTATATACACAGCCGGATTGTCCGCCCTGTGAAATCACAAAGATGTTTTTGAATGAGAATGGATATGCCTATACAATTAAAGACATAAAAAAAGATGCCGCTGCAAATAAAGAGCTGACAAAGCAGTTCGGCTCCTTTTCCACCCCAACTGTGGTTATCGGGGACACCGTCATTAGGGGATTTGACCTGGAAAAACTTAAATCAGCTCTGGGAAAAGAATAAAAAAAGAGCTTAAAAGCCCGTTAAGCTTTTAAGCTCTTTTAATTGGCTGCCAGCTGTCCGTTCAGATCCTGCTGTTCAAATAAACCAATTATACTTTGATTATCTGTTAAAAGCATGCTTCCTGACCGAAACATGGCATCAAATGGATTTAACAGGAATCCTAATTGATAGGAAGGCTTATTTAGCCAATTTGTATCAGGAGTTTTAAAAGAGGTTTGCTTGGCCGCTTCTTGCCCGTCCTCACCTTTGTTTATTATTTTCCCGGGAATATTTTCACCCAGGAATTTGGCGACTTTCATATTCCCGCCTCGTTCTTCCAGCAAGATTCCCTCATAATGACTCTCATAGCCCACAGGTCCTTCATGGTTTTCCTGAAAATATTCATACACATATACTTTACCGTTTTCTTCAACAACTTTTGTATTATCTGAATACGTGAAAAATGGAATGTAGTATGCGGCTGCATCTCCTCCAAGGGTAAAGTATTTGCCTTTTTCTGAAATAAGATTTTCTTTCAGAAACTGATTTTTAGCTTCTTCAAAAAAATATGGGTCAAGCAATTCTTCCACTTCATTCATGCTTCGCTCTTCCCCGCTAAGCTCAACCTGGGCTTGAAAAGCATTCTGCAGGAATTCGTATACCTCTTCTTTATTAGTATTTCCCTCCGCATAAGTATGAGAAGGAATCGCTGCGATCATGACTGCAATTGTGATAATAATTCCTGTTAGGTGCTTGTACATTCCACTCTCCCTTTCTTTATCGATCACTAAGTTTGTACCTTCAATTTTACCAGCAAATAAATTTCCTGATACTTGCTTTCGTTCTCCAAATTCTTGTGCGTTTTGACAGAAAAATTCTTTTCTTGTTAAGAATCTACCCGTATTGACAAAGAATTAACGCAGCAGATAGAAAAGCCCCAAAGTAATTTGGATGTAAATATTGTAAATTGATCAATTCCATTTTTTTCACATAAAAAAACCCCTCCAGTGGAGGGGCTTCACCAAGTCCAAGTAAGTGCAAAATAAATAATCATGACAAGTAGGATTCCAAAGCAAATGGCATAAGTTAAAAAAATAGGATTTCTAATATATGCATGCTTTTGAACATTATCCGGCAGTTCTGAATCGATATCGCCCTTTACTGCCTTTCGTTCTTTTCCAATAAACAAAGTGTAAACTAAGGAATATACAAGTATCCCAAGTCCGATCAGTAGTATGATCAATGTGTACATGCTCATGGTTAATCTCTCCTTGAGGAAAGTTCTACACTTACAATTCCTCAAACCATGAGTGTTTATACTTAAAATCTAATGTTTATAATAACCCATCATGCTCATATAAATATTCATACGATAAATCCACAAATAAGTAATCACTGGCATTAAGAGGGAAGGAAAAAGTCCTTATGGTTTCACCTGTCTCAATATCGGTATATAAATCAGAGAGGATCCCTTTTTTATTTATTCGCATTTTCATTATATTTTCAAGGAAATACGGACGCCAGCTCCAATTTTTATGAAGATAGTCCTTTTGGGTTAGCCATCCTCCATCCCTTTTGAAGTAATTCGCAGATTTCTGAAATCCGTCTTCATCGCAGATATACAGGCGAAAAGCAGCCCCGTCCAAAAGAAGGGCGATCTGCTCCAAGGTTTCTTCATATACAGTAATTTTTTTATTTTTATTTACATAATCAATCAGCTTTTCATTGAACTCAAGTGTAACCTGATACAATGACTCCAATTTTTTCTTTTCATGCACAATAAACCTATGGAATTCGTTTCGTAACTTTTCCTTTAAAATATCTCTGTCCGGAAAATTTTCTGCAGGTTTTTGCAAATAATATCCCTGATAGTAACGGCCTCCATTTTTCCAGGCATATTGAAGCTGGTAAACCATTTCAATATTTTCAAAAAGCAGGCTAGCTCCAATTTTCCTGGCAAGCATGGATAAGGAATAAAGGATATCATTAAAATTATAAGCAGATGCATTGGATTTCATGGACTCCAGATCCACCTTTAAAATGTCAGGAGCCAATTGTCCGATTCGATCGAGATGACTGCTTTCATTTCCAAGTTTATCTATTGCTAACTTGATTCCGTAGGTCCTGTAATAATTTAAAAGATGATCCAGGTGGTCAATATCGCCTTTGTAGTTCCCTTCGGTAATTTCCAGTACAATCCGGTCAAGGCTTATGCCCTTTTTTTCATATTCCTGAAGGGTATTTAAAAATTGTTCCCCATCATTATACATGAGCAGGTCAGCATCTCTATTTATAAAAATCAGAATATCTTTCTCTAGATGCTGCGCCATGCCTAAAGCCTTTTTTAATATTTCATAATCAACCTCAATTCGGAACTCTTCAGGAATATTCTCATCCTGGAAGAATGGCCCCAGACTGATAACCCCATCAGACCCTTTATATCGGCCTAATACCTCATAACCAATGACACGATGCTCATCTGCACTGAATATTGGCTGGAAATAGGGAAATACATTATCCAAATCTGTAAGGATATCCAATGCATCCATGTCCTAGCCTCCCTATGTATATAAAGTGAAACTGCGATTAATGAGTTATTATACCATATTCGTTTAAAACTTTTACTATTCAAAATATAGCTTCCACTTCTAGATGAAAAATGATTGTTTGGCAAAAGCTTTGCATCATATTGCAGTGTTATACTCCACAAGCTAATATCAGGACATCAAGAGAAAGAGGGTATTTCATGAGGAACTTCCTATTTATATCCCTTCTTATTCCTTTGCTTGGCTGTGGACATTCAGAACCGGCCAGTCCTGTACAAGAGACTGGCATGGATTCAAGAGAGCTGACTGCCCAAATACCAATCAACGCAAATAAGGACCAGCAGAAAATAACAGCCCGAAATGCGGAAGCCACTACGGGTGTTAAAAAACGATCTGTCATGATTGATGTTCCACTAATCAGACAAAATCCCGAACTGAAGTATGGATGTGAAGTAACCAGCCTGACAATGGTTCTGCAGCATGCAGGTGTCCAAGTCGGGAAAATGGATTTGTACAATGCAGTAAAAAAAGATAATGATCCGCTGATTCGCGCAAAAGGTGATATTTTAAAATGGGGTAATCCTGCAGAAGGATTTGTGGGAGATATGACAGGGAGAAATGCCGGATACGCAGTTTTCGATAAACCAATTGAAGAATTGGTGAATAAATACCTGCCAGGAAGAGCCGTTAATTTAACCGGCAGGGATTTTAATGCAGTTCTCATGCATGTTTCCAAAGGATATCCTGCTGTCGTCTGGACGACAGGAGATTATAGGCTTCCTGACCGCTGGGAATCCTGGATGCACTCCGGCAAAACCATTAAAACTCCATTAGATCTTCATGCAGTCGTATTGGTAGGGTATGATGATCAGTTTGTTTTTCTAAACGACCCCCTCTCAGGGAAAAAACAGGTGAAAGTTTCAAAAGAACGATTTATTTCATCATGGAAAGCATTGCAGTCGAGAGCTGTAAGCTATCAATAGAATATGCCAGCCGGCTGAAAACAAATCAGCCGGCTTTTATAAGCATTAAAACGGAAACTGTTTCAGCCACTGGCCGCCATCCATTGTGATGCACTCCCCATTAATATAACCTGCATGCTCCGAGAAAAGGAAGAAGGCCAATTCGGCAATTTCCTCCGGCTTTCCAAGCCTGCCAAGCGGTACACTTTGAAGTGTCCTTTTTGCAGCTTCCTCCGATTCCCACAGCCTGTCAGCCCCCCCAGTCCTTTCAATTGGACCTGGAGCTATAGCATTTACCCTGATACCATATTTTCTTCCCCATTCGACAGCCAATGTTCTTGTCATGGATAATACTCCTGCTTTTGCTGCAGCCGAGTGTATGACCCCTGCTCCGGCGTCCCATGCATATGTAGCCACCATATTGATTATGCTTCCCTTAATCCCCTTTTTAATCCAGTATTTACCAATTTCGCTTGAACAATAAAAGGTTCCATTCAGGACAATATTAATAACAGAATTCCATCCATTTGCACTCAGCTGCTCTGCAGGGCATATAAAATTTCCTGCTGCATTATTAACGAGGAAATCAACTTGCCCAAATGTACGCAGCGTTTCATGAAGCATATGTTTAACATGTTCAATCTCACGGACATCCATTTGAATGGTCAAAACTTGTCCATTGGTTGTTTCAATTTCAGCTTTTGCTGCCTCCAGGCGTTCCGGGTTTCTTCCTGTTATCACCACATTGGCACCGGCTTCTGCAAACCTCTTTGCCATAAACTTCCCCATGCCGCTTGAACCGCCAGTAACAATGACTGTTTTGTTCTTCATCCTATTTCCCCTCTCAAAAATGAATGATCATTCATTTACATTTTACCATTAATTATAGAATTTTCGAATTATTATTTACAAATAAATAAATTAATTTAAGGAGAATGAAGGATAAAAAAACAAGCATAGTTAATTCTTCTTTTTAATAGGATAGTTTGATAGTATTAAAGATACTGAAGGCGATATCTCTATTCTCATGCTGACTCCAGAAAAAATTATTAAAAGATAGGTTGGTATGCCCAATGCCGGAAAAAGTGTCCAGAAGATCTTTTTTAAAAAGAACTCTCGGCTTTTTTGCTGCTGTGTTTGGAATTAGTGCAGGCGGCTATTATTATGCACGGGATATTGAGCCCCGGCTCATGGAAATCACAAACTGCAAAATTTCTGACAGCGCAATTCCCCAAGCGTTTAATAATAAAAAAATCATCCAATTCAGCGACACCCATTTAGGATTTCATTATGACCTGAAACAGCTGGAAGAATTGATTGAAAAGATAAACAGCCTGAAGCCTGATATTGTTTTCTTTACAGGTGACCTGATGGATGAACCTAATAAATATCAAAAGGCAGACCAAATAGCACCACTCCTGAAAAGAATTCAGGCACCTCTCGGCAGGTTTGCTATTTATGGGAATCATGACCACGGGGGCTATGGTTCAGATATCTATAAGTCCATTATGGAAGAATCAGGCTTTATTCTTTTAATGAATGAAAATCGCAAACTCGAATTTTCCGGAAGCAGCATCGGGATTATAGGCATTGACGATGCCATGCTCGGAAGGCCGGACATAAAGCTTGCCAGCGAAAATATGGACGATGGATCATATAATATTTTATTGTCCCACGCACCGGATTTAGCAGATGCAGCCTCAGCCTTCAGCATAAATCTGCAATTGAGCGGTCATAGTCATGGCGGCCAAATAAAACTGCCGTTCTTTGGAGCCTTAGTTAAACCACCACATGCTGAAAGATACTATGAAGGCTTCTATGAAATTGGCAGTCAAAATCCATTAACTCTTTATGTAAACAGAGGGCTTGGGACAACCCGTCTGCCATTCCGCTTTTTATCCAGACCTGAACTGACGGTGTTTACCCTGCAATCAGACAGCAGCATCTAAAGGGAAAGTTAATCATTGCAGCTTTCCTTTTTTTGCTGCATTCAGGACAAATTTAAATAATAAGATACAAGATGATTTTTCCATGCATATATTTAAATAAACCTTTTCAGAAAGAGGTGGATGCTATTTACCATATAGTAAAGCCCGGTGAGACAATGTCAGTCATTGCTCAAAATTACCGCCGCCCTTTAAGCGAGCTTTTGGCGGCAAATCCTGCCATTGTAAATCCAGGACTGATTTATCCCGGCCAGCGAATAGTGATACCAGGATTGCCTGAACCTGATTCCATACCATATACAATCATAGTTTCAAGAAGCAAAAAAAACTTAACTCTTTTATCTAACGGTGCCGTACAAAAAGTCTATCCCATTGCGGTCGGAAAAATGCTGTCTCAGACGCCAATTGGAGAGTTTGTAATTGTGAACAGAGAACCTGACCCCGGGGGTCCATATGGGGTTATGTGGCTTTCTCTGTCAAAGTACGGCTACGGAATTCACGGAACCAACAACCCTTCCTCAATTGGCCAATCTGTTTCCAAAGGTTGTATACGAATGTATAACCAGGATGTCCTCCAATTGGCACGCATAGTACCAAATGGCACAAAGGTAATAATACAACCATAGAGACGATCGTCCCTTTATAAAACTTTCGCAAAAAATTGCGAAAGTTTTTTATTTTTGTTGATTTATTTGCCAACACGACATATCATAGTGATATATCATATTGATATATCGTATCGATACATTGAAAGGAGTTTTATTTTTGTCTATAGAACATACCATCCTTGCTGTACTAAGCTTTTGGCCCAGCACAGGATATAATATTAAATCAGAATTTGAACACAAAGCTGCTGGCCTATATTGGGGAATGAGCTATGGAAGCATATACCCGAAATTAAAAAAGCTTGAGGAAGAAGGTTTTATCTATGCAATAGAACAAGAAGATGAAGGAAGAAAGAAAAAAATGTATGAGCTCACTGCTAAAGGCTGGAAAGAGTTTGAGAATTGGCTGAAGACTCCTCCTTCTTTCCCCGTTATTAAAGACGAACTGCTAATGAAAATGTCAACCTGGCATGAAGATATGGATAATGAAGTGTTAATCAGCCACTTATTAAAAAGAAAAGAAGAAGCTTCAGATATTCTTAAATTCGTAAAAGAGTGGCCAAGAAATGGATATTCCTATATCACCAAGCTTGGCACTCTCTCGATCCGATATGCAGAAATGAAGCTGGAAACAGAAATTAAATGGATTGATGAATCAATCGAAACACTGCAAAAAGATAATTTACCAGATGGCCAGGATCCTCATGGCAATACAGAAAAGCTTCTGAACAGGAGAAGGATGGCCATTGGAAGGGATGAAGGGAATTGACAGCGAAATCAGGTATTTTTAAACCGCTCAAGCTAAAGTCCTTTCGCGCACTTTTTGGCGCCCAGTTATTTTCAGACTTGGGGAACTGGCTGGATTTAATTGCTTTGCAGGTTATTGTCGCTTATCACTGGGGTCTGGATGAAACCGCAATTGCCTCTGTAATAATAGTTCTCGGTCTTCCCTGGGTCATCATTGGCCCATTTGCAAGTGTGTTTGTAGACAGAATGCCCAAGAAAGCAGTTATGATTGTATGCCTCCTTTTAAGAATAGTCTTTGTAGCAGGTTTATTTTACGCTCCTAACCTATACATTCTGCTATTATTTGTGTTTTTAAAGGGAACCGTATCAGCACTTTATGATCCTGCAAGGCAGAGTGCCATCCGAATGATTGTACCTGAAAGCATGCTGCCTGAAGCAGTAACTCTGAGCCAGCTTTCAGTCAACACGATGAAAATTGCGGGGCCTGCATTAGGAGGAGGGATTATAGCTGTTTTTGGACCCAAAAGTCCTTTTCTGTTTGAAGCAGCAGGATTCTTTATAGCTGTTATCTTCCTGCTGTTTCTTCCCAGCTTAAAGTCATTTGAAGCGTCAGATAAAAAAATGGCTGGCGGCCACACAGCCAAAGGGGAATTTTGGAAAGATTTTTCCGAAGGCATCAAACATATTCTTCATACTCCCCTTTTAAAGATCTCGATTATTCTTTCTTCTGCAGCGTTTTTTATTATTTTCCTTTATGATGGGTTATTTGTTTTTATTGCAAAGGAGATTGGATTTAATGAGGGGAATTTTGGTTTGCTGATAAGTGCAGTGGGAGCAGGAAGTGTTGCGGGTTCACTTTTGCTGGGCCAATGGACAGGGTGGAATCGGAAACCCATCCATTTAATGAGTTCTTCAGCCATATTGAGCGGCATTTTTATAGCAGCAGTTGGGCTTGGAGGATTAGGTTTTCTTAATTTACCACAATTGGCCTGGATAATCGGTGCATGTCTTTTAGGCCTCTTAGGGGCGGGAGAATCTGTCCCCTACGGCTATGTTCTTCAATCTGAAACACCGAAGCAAATGATGGGCAGAGTATCTGCTGCCGCCATGTCCCTGCAGACTTTTTCCATGCTTATAGCACCTGCAGCCGGAGCTCTTCTTGCCAAACAGCTGGGTGTCTCTTTTGTTATGATTGGCGCAGGCATGGCAACGACATTATTAGGCTTCACCATGCTCACAGTTATATGGAAAAAATCAGGATCCTTCCAGTCCATAAACGGAAAGCAGCTGGATGGATAAGCTTTTCTTATATAAACCCTATCCTAAGTTGGTTTTATTGACTAAAAGGGGTATAATATAATTATATCCCTTTAAAATATGAAAGGAGATTGGAAATTGAATTCTGATAAGAAACAATATCCCCCTCTGCAGCCAACGGTTGAAAACCTCTCTCAAGCCATCTTCACCGTTAACCGCCATGCAAAGACAGCACCTAGTCCTAAATTTTTGTATAAATTAAAGCACGATGCCCTGCACAAGCTGATCAAAGAAGGTAAAGCCCAAAAAGCAGGCCTGCACTATTCCGGCAATCCTAAAAATAGCCAGCAGCAATCAGATGTTCTTGTAAAGTGCGGGAACTACTCTTTCCATCTCCCGCCCTCTAAAGAGGATTTTTCCGAGCTTCCCCATTTGGGCAAGCTGGACTCCTTCGTCCGAAATCCTAAGTCCTCCTTATCACTTAACGCAGCGAAAAAATTGCTAATGTCATATACAGGACTAAAAGAGCTAAATAGCCCGCTGAATGAAAAAAAACAGCGCTATCAAAAGCCAGTATTTAAGAAATTAGGAGAAAGTTACTTTTAATTAAGAAAAGCGGAAGCGCCTGTTCACCCCCGACACCTCAAAGGGGGTAGGCCCTGGAGCTAGACATTTAGCAAAGTACCAAAAAGCTGGAATGAAAAACTCCAGCTTTTCTTGTTGTGCCTTATAACGCATGCTGATCAATTAATAGCACTAATTCAGCAATTTCCGGCTTGCTCACCTGTGCATCTGCCCCAACCATTTGTCCTTTATGGCGAAGATCTTCGGTAATCAATGAAGAAAAAATAATTACCGGGATTTCTGCAAGCAACGGGTGATCTTTCACTTTCTTTGTGAGGTGGTGCCCGTCCATTTGCGGCATTTCGATATCCGTGATCATGAGCTGTACTTCATCAGTGACATTCCGTCCGGATTCTGCTAAAGAATGCAGATATTCATAAGCCTCATTGCCGTTCTCAAAAAATTCAATCCGGGAAAAACCCGCTTCATTTAATGTATCGTTCAAAAGCTTTCTTAATAATGGAGAATCCTCTGCAATAATCAGCTTCTTATCAGATCTTTCACGCTTTCCAAGTTTTTGCACCTTCTGGATGCTGATCCCTGAATCAGGATTAATTTCAGTGACCATTTTTTCAAAATCAAGCAGCAGGACCATTTCTTCACCAAGCTTTATGATTCCGATAATCTGGCTTTCCTGTCCCTGGTACATTTCAGATGGTTTTTCAATTTGGTTCCAGGAAATACGGTGAATCTTGGAAACATTATGAACATGAAAAACAATTTTCTGCTGATTAAACTCTGTAACAATAAACTTATCCTGCTGGGGAGTTTCCGATGTAGCCATATTCAATGAAGAAGCTACATCCACTACAGGAAGCACCTCACCCCTCAATTCAATGATTCCTTCAATATTTCTATGAGAATGAGGGACAGGAGTGACCTGTACAGGGTTTATAATTTCCTTCACTTTAATCACATTAATGCCAAATTTATTCCTGCCTATCGAAAATTCAACAATTTCGAGTTCATTCGTTCCGCTTTCAAGTAAAATGCCTTTTTTCTGATCCACTTTTTTTCGCCCTTCCTTTTTCATCTGCCTATATATCTAAATTCGGTGCTTCAAATTAAGTCTTCTATAGCAGAGCACTTGCCATATGATTCTTTTTCTTTATTAATATACCATGAATGGGTAAAATTTCTTATTAAATTTTCTATTTTTTAAATCATAAGTCCCCATTATGCATCAGTAGTCTTTAATGCTAAAACAATAAAAAGCAAGCCTGGAGAGGCCTGCTCTGGGATGCTATACAAGATGTACGGTTATTCAGGAATGCTTTCGTCTTTTATTTTTGAATGAACGAGCAGTCCGATTATGGTCAAAATCATTAATGAGCCTAAAGCCATTCTGCTCGCCATGTTTCCATAGCTTGCGAAGATCAGGGTAATGCTTCCGTAAATGAGCGGACCAATAATGGATGATACTTTTCCTGAAAATGCAAACAATCCAAAAAACTGTCCTCTTTTATTTTCAGGGGTTAATTCCACAATATACGTCCTTGTGGTTACCCACATGGAACCGAGGGCAACGCCAAACATGCTGCCTGCAATCCAGAACATGGCTTCATTGACAGCTCCAACCGCAATTGCCAATGCAACAAGAAGAAGGATTCCAACATACTTAACCGCTTTATTTGCCCCTTTCGCCTTGGTTATATAGCCAAATACAAAAGAACCAATTATACTGGACACCGTGGAAACCAGATATAACAAAATGAATTTTCCAGTAGTAAAGCCGACAATTGTTTTTGCATAAACGGCCATCATCGCAATCGTGGTAGCAATTGCATCATTTAAGAAAAAATAAGCAATCATGAAAGTGAAAATTGATTTATAATGTTTCATTTCTTTGAAAGTCTGCCAAACTTCCTTATAGCCGGATAAAAATGTTTGTTTTTCTTTTGGCTGATAAGGCTTATCTTTTACAAAGAAAAACAGCGGCAATGAAAACACCAGAAATAGGATAGCCGTTGGTATGAAAGATTTGTGAAAACCATCATCACCTACATATAAATAAACAGTCAGGCCAACAAGGGTTCCAATATAGCCGACAGCCACTCCAAAACCTGATATCAGGGGAATATCCTGCTTTGTTCCCAAGTCGGAAATCATTGCATCGTAAAACACCAGACTGGAATGGAAAAAAAACTTTGCAATTATAAAACAAAAAATAACAAGTGCAAGGTAAACAGGCAGCCCGAATATTTTCCCGCTAATCTGGCTGGATGCAAAAACACCCATCAATATCGTTGCCATGACAGTAATTAGCGTGAAAATCACTATATATTTCTTTTTTCTTCCTGTCCTGTCTATCATAACTCCGAACAAGGGTGAAAACAGGACAAGAAAAAAGCTTGCCAATGCATTAGAATAAGATATAAACGTACTTGCAATCTGATTTAAAACTTCATTCTCCCCTATTACTTCCTGCAGGTAAAATGGAAAGAATATTGTATTTATATTGGATGAAAAGATGGTATTCGCAAAATCATATAGTGCCCATGATACAATCGGCAGGGTCATATACAGGCGCAGGGAATTAAATTTCCCCGGCTTCTTGAGCTCCGTTTTTTCTATTTCCATGCCATCAGCTCCTTCATGTAAAAAACAGTGAGTCTGTTACCGCATTTTAAACCCTGATGCCGGCAGCCTGGATAATTTGCTTTTTATGGTGAATGTCATGTCCAATAAAATCAGCAAAATAATCACGCACAGTTAAGGAATTACTGCCTATTGTAAATGCTGTATCCAGATTTTCTTCAGTCATTCCCTCAAGTAAATGAAGGAACTTTTTTCTGACTGATAATAGTTCTTCAATTATTTCCAGTTGGGTATGCTTTTGAGCATATTCTGCTGCAGCATCATTCACATACTGAAAGTCAGGATAGCTCTCAAGCTCTGCGCCCTCTTTAAAAAATGGGAAACGCTTTTCAAGGGAATATCTATCCCAAAATAACAGATGGGCAACTACTGCGGCAACCGGCCATTTTCCGGCTTTAACAGGCTTTAGCCAGGTTTTTTGGTCAAGCTCTTTTATAGACTCCAGCCACACTGAAAAAGATTCATAGTGAGTAATAATATCCTTCTTTTGCATTTTCATCCTCCCTTTCTAAAAATATATTCTGCATGCAAGCAATAAATCCTTTTTAGTGCTGATCCTTAAAAAGCTGTATAGCAGCTAGGCCATACAGCTTTTTTTTGAATTATTTTTTTACTACAACTGTGCCTGCGATTAAATCGTGCAGTGCCTGTTTTTTTTCTGTAAAGGCAGCAATGATGTAGCCGATAAGGAAAATTCCAGATAAGATCCCCATGGCCAAATATCTTCCAAGCGCTCTCCAGAAGGAAATGCGATTACCATTTAAGTCAGTAACTTTTAATCCAAGCAGCTTTTTCCCTACAGTACCCTGCCATGCGGATGCATGCAGGCCTGCAAAATAGGCAACAGCAATGACAAGATTGACAATAAAAGTTACTCCCAGTGCACCAAAATATGACCCCATGAATGCAAGAGCTTCTGCATCGGACATTTCTGCTTCCATATAAGATGGATCGCTTATCATCGTGTTAAAAGCGTCAGAAGTGCCAAAGAAGATCATAAAAATAACGATGCTTAGAATGGTAAGCGGGATTCCAACAATAATAGAATCAATTAAATAGGCCGCAAATCTGAGCCAGAATCCGCCATATTCCTTTGTGCTTTCATAAGGCTGCTTCTCTAAAGATGTCTCCACTTAAAAACCTCCTTAAATTAATTAAGCAGGAAACTTATAAACTAAGAGTATAGTTTCCACTATCTACTAATGTTAATCTCTAAATGAATTATATTCAACTATTTGTAAAATCTTACACTGATTTATTTTTTCATTTATTTTTTTAAAACGTTTTCATCTTGACTATTCTGTGAACACTCTTCTAACACTGTAGACACCCTTTTACGTAAGGCATAAAATAAATCTGTAAAGCAGAAAGTAAGGTTTTACATAAATAAAAAAAGAGGTGCAATCAGGCATGAAAGGTACAGCAATCCTTTACCATGATGAAAATAAAGTTACGATTCTGGAAAATGTGGAGCATTCTGTGTTTGAGGAAATGAAAGATCAATGCGGCGATAAACATTGCCATTGTCATATAGAAAATAAAGTAATCGACTTTGGTGCTGTATCCCCGGTTTTATGGCATGAAGATGAAGTTGATTGGGATTACGGATACTAATTATATTATTGCAGGCTCTGAATAGAACTCAGGGCCTGTTTTATTTTTTGCTGTTTGCCGCTGTGCCAAAGTGTTAGAATAAACAGTATGATGATGCGAGGTGAATACATTGGAACATTTAATCAACCAAAGAGTGAAGGACATAGAAATTTCCGGAATCAGAAGGTTTTTCAATATGGTTGCCGGCACCAAAGATATGATTTCTCTTACAATTGGACAGCCTGACTTCCCTACGCCGCTGCATGTTAAAGAAGCAGCAAAACAGGCAATCGACGAAAACTTTACCTCCTACACACACAATGCGGGCGATATTCGATTGCGTGAAGCTGCAGCTTCCTTTGTAAAAACAAAATATAACCTTACATATAACCCTGAATCTGAAGTCATTGTGACATCTGGAGCGAGTGAAGCAATTGATATTGCCTTCCGGACAATTTTGGACGAAGGATCGGAAGTTATCCTGCCTGGTCCTGTTTATCCAGGATATGAGCCAATCATAAAACTTTGCGGTGCAATTCCGGTACATAGTGATATTTCGAAAAACAAGTTCCGATTTACGGCAGATTTAATCGCGGAACATATGAGTGAAAAAACAAGGTGCATTGTTCTTCCATACCCATCGAATCCGACAGGTGTCAGCCTGACGCTGGAGGAACTTGAGCAAATTGCTGCTCTTGTTAAGGGCAAAGATATCTTTATCCTTGCTGATGAAATTTACAGCGAACTGATCTATGATCAACCCCACCACTCAATCGCTTCCCTTTTACGGGATCAAACTGTCGTCATTAATGGTTTATCCAAATCCCATTCCATGACAGGCTGGCGCATTGGGCTATTATTCGCACCGGAAAATCTGGCCAAGCATATCTTGAAGGTTCATCAGTATAATGTGACTTGTGCAGCATCTGTCTCCCAAATGGCTGCCCTTGAAGCGCTGACAGCAGGGATCGACGACGCCCTGCCAATGAGACAGGAATATGCCAAGCGCCGTGACTATGTTTATGAGCGATTAGTACAAATGAATCTGGATGTAGTCAAACCTGATGGCGCTTTTTATTTTTTTATAAAAATTCCTGATGGTTCCATGAACTCCTTTGAATTTGCCCTTTCACTTGTTGAAGAGGCAGGAGTTGCAGTAGTTCCCGGCAGTGCATTTTCCTCATATGGGGAAGGCTATTTCCGAATATCTTTTGCCTATTCCATGGACACATTAATGGAAGGGCTTAACCGGATCGAAAAGTATCTGGAATGCATTAAAATATAAATATCTAAGCGCCAATCCCTGTTTAAAGAGATGGCGCTTTTTTTTCGTATAATCCATTAAAAAAGCAAAAAGGCAAGCTCCAGCCTGCCTTTTTGCAACTATTGCCCCTGATATTCCCCATTGTTTTTTGAAGCTTTTTCCTTTTTAGCTTTATCCTTCTGAATTTTATTTGTATCAGCACTTCCAAATTCATGAGAGAATTCAGAATCAATAGCAGCAGAATCGAAACCTTTTTTGTTCTTCTGCTGAGGATCATTTTTTTTGTTTCTTTTAGCCACCTGTCTAACCCCCTTTTCACTTTCTTTATTAGTTTGAAGTGAAAAAAGAGGGTTTATTCATAAAATGGGGCTTATTACTTTTCCCAATATTTATATAATGCCTGTGTACCGCTGTTTTCTTCTCCGTTTTCAACAAGCTCAGCATACATTTTCCTTGCGAGCGAGAGTCCCGGAGTCATCATCCCCATTGCTTCAGCTTCATTTATGGCAATATTCATGTCTTTTATGAAATGTTTAATATAAAAGCCCGGTTCAAAGTTCCCCTCAATCATTCTGGGTGCCAGATTGGATAAAGACCAGCTTCCTGCTGCTCCAGATGTTATGCTTTGAAGAACTGTTTTTGGGTCCAAACCTGCTTTTTCAGCATAAACAACCGCTTCACACACCCCGATCATATTGGATGCTATCGCAATTTGATTGCACATTTTCGTATGCTGTCCGGCTCCCGCATTCCCTTGATAAACGATATTCGTTCCGAGGAGATTGAAAATCGGTTCTACAGCCAGAAATGCGTCCCTGTCTCCTCCTGCCATTATTGAAAGCTTTGCATCTCTTGCGCCGATATCTCCACCTGAAACAGGGGCATCTATTGCATATATGCGGTTTTTGCGTGCTTCTTCATATATCCTTTTGGCTAATGTTGGTGTCGAAGTTGTCATGTCAATTACATATGTATTGTCTCTGCCATTTGTGATAATGCCATTTGCCCCGAGATACACTTCCTCTACATCTGCGGGATAACCAACAATGGTAATAATAACATTTGCTTTCTTTGCAACTGCTGCAGGAGTCTCAGCCCACTCTGCGCCATGCTCTATCAGTTCAGAGGCTTTCTCTTTGGTTCGTGTATACACGACTAACGGATAGCCGGCTTTCAACAGGTGTCCCGCCATGCTCTTGCCCATAACCCCTGTTCCTACAAACCCGATAACTGTATTTTCAGGTGAAATCATGGTACCCACTCCCTTGAAATTTCTGAATTTTTTACATTAATACTACCATTATTTTTGTTTGAATAAAAATATTAGGATCGCCAAAACGACAAAAGACCAGGCAAATACCTGGTCCATCCCCAATTTTATGCGCGTAATTTATAATACCCAAATAGAGTTAAAATAAAACACCCTTTAAAGCTGGGATGAAAAGTTGTTTAAGAATGCTCTCGCTACCACTTCATCCTCATTTATAATTTCGACGGAAACTGCATCTTCATGCACAATCATTTTTTCTATTTCGAAAACGTGCAGATCCTGTATAAGAGGAATGGGATTCATAAAAATATAGTTCCCCTTTTCATTATTGCTTTCTATATATTCCCCATCAATAATAGTGTCCTCCCCATAAACAAACTCATTCGTCCCCAAGGCAGCAGCCAGCTTTTCATTATGTATGGAAACTTTTACTTTGTATAATTCTTCTTCTGATAGAATTTTTTCATTAATTTTAAACCGGAACTGCAGCTCATTATTTTTAGTCAGCAGGGCTTCAGCATGACTATTGACGATTGAATCCTCTGTATCCTGCATGCAGCCTGACAGAAGCAATGCCAATAGTGCGGTGAACATCAGGTTAATGATTCTTTTATTCATTAAGAATTCCTCCTTTTTCATTACCTTTTCCTTTACTGTCTGACAATAAACCCCAATTATAAAACTTAATTAGAATCCTTGGAAATAACAGAAATGAGCATAAATAAAAGAAGCCATTATCAGGCTTCATCAGTGTAAAACGCGGCTTAAAAATGCACTTTGTTTCTCATATAAGTCGTTCTGCTGTTTTTCTTTAATAAATCTATATCGATCATGAAAGAGAAAGCTGATTATTATGGTAACCATTTTCCATCTCTCCTTTTTGTTATTGTAGCTTAATTATAGGAGAGTTTCTTATTTTGGATAACAACCATAAGATGTGATTTCAGTCATCCTTAAGACTGAGAACCATAAAAGAAAAAAATAAACCGGCCATTAAAGGCCGGTTTAAAAAGGGGGGAAAATGAGAATGATCAGCTTAATTAAGTCTGACCTAAGTGCTTACTTCTAATTTACCCGGGTGATTATATTTAAAACTCACAAAATGTTACAGTTTGATTACAGTTTAGCTGTTTCTTTTACAGCTTGGACTACTTCTTCAGCTGTATTCATATGAAGCGCTTTTTCAGCCAGGGCTTCCATGTCTTTTTTGTTCAGACGGCTGATTTGAGAACGGGCTTTAAGTATTGAAGTAGCGCTCATCGAGAACTCGTCAAGTCCTAATCCCAGCAGCAACGGGATCGCCGTTTCGTCCCCAGCCATTTCACCGCACATGCCAGCCCATTTTCCTTCTTTATGCGCTGCGTCAATTACCATTTTAACTAAACGCAGAATCGCAGGGTTATACGGCTGGTAAAGGTAAGAAACACGCTCATTCATGCGGTCTGCAGCCATAGTGTACTGAATTAGATCATTTGTGCCTACACTGAAGAAATCGACTTCTTTAGCGAATTGCTCAGCCATAACAGCGGTTGAAGGAATTTCAACCATAATTCCAATTTCAATGTTATCGGCAACTTGTGTGCCTTCGCTAACAAGCTTCTGTTTTTCTTCTTCAAGGATTGCTTTTCCCTGACGGAATTCATCAAGAGTGGCAATCATAGGGAACATGATTTTCAGGTTTCCAAAAGTACTTGCTCTTAATAAAGCCCTTAATTGCGTCCTGAACATATCCTGTTCTTCCAGACATAGGCGAATAGCACGGAAGCCAAGGAATGGGTTCATTTCCTTTGGAAGATTAAGATAAGGAAGCTCCTTATCCCCGCCGATATCCAGTGTGCGGACTACAACCGGTTTCCCGCTCATTCCTTCGAGTACAGCTTTATAGGATTCAAACTGCTCCTCTTCTGTTGGAAGCTGATCTCTACCCATATATAAAAATTCCGTACGGTAAAGGCCAACGCCTTCTCCGCCATTTTCAACTACACCCTTCAAGTCTTTAGGAGTACCAATATTGGCAGCCAATTCAACATGATGGCCATCTGCTGTCACTGATTTCTCATTGACAAGCTTGGCCCACTCAGCTTTTTGCTCCTCGAATTTTCGGTGCTCTTCTTTGTATTCAGCAATAGCCTCCGGGGTCGGATTAATATGTACCAAACCTTTTAATCCATCCACGATAACCATGTCGCCATTATTTATTTGCTTTGTAGAATCCTTTGTTCCAACTACTGCTGGAATTTCCATCGAACGGGCCATAATGGCAGAGTGAGATGTTCTTCCGCCAATGTCAGTTGTAAATCCTTTAACGAACTGGCGATTTAACTGAGCAGTATCGGATGGTGTCAAGTCTTCAGCTATAATGATAACTTCTTCTGCAATCATGCTGGGATTCACTACTTGTACTCCGAGCAAATGTGAAAGTACACGTTTCGTTACGTCACGGATATCCGCTGCACGCTCTTTCATGTATTCATTGTCCATTTGTTCAAACATAGTAATGAACATATCCGCAGTCTCTTTTAAAGCAGATTCAGCATTTACATTTTCTGTTTTGATTTTATCTTCAATTGGCGAAATTAATTCCGGATCACTCAATACTAGAAGATGAGCATCAAAAATAGCTGCTTTATCTGCACCCAGCTCTTTATGGGCATTATCGCGGATAACTTCCAATTCACCTTTAGATTCAGCTAAAGCTGATTGAAAGCGTTCCACTTCCTGTTCAGCATTTTCGACTGTCACTTTATCAAAAGAGAGATCCGGCTCAACCAAACGGTAAGCCTTGGCAATAGCAATACCGCTTGACGCCGCAATACCATTTAAAAAGCTCATTATTCAGCCAATCCTTCTTTTTTCAATGTTTCTTCAAGGCTGTTAAGAGCATCCTGTTCATCGCTGCCTTCAGCAATAATTGTAATATCGGCACCTTGTCCAACACCTAAAGACATAACGCCCATGATTGATTTCAGGTTTACTTTCTTTTCTTTATATTCAAGGTGAATTTCTGAGTCAAATTTGCTTGCAGCTTGTACAAGCATTGTAGCTGGACGAGCGTGAATTCCTGTTTCTGCAGTTACTTTAAATTGTTTTTGTACCATATGGGATCAATCTCCTTCGTATTATTGAATATAAATTAAGATGTGCAAGGCGTTGCCTCACGAACTTAATAACGGGAACTGGAATTTTTTCAGCAAAACCAGCAGCAGGATGAAACCGTTATATTCCGTCCTATATGCTGTTTTATTTTTTCCAATGCCGTATTATTCATGTATATAGTTGTTCAAAAAGGCTGAGAAAAAGAGCAATCAGTTCTTCTCGAAGCTCCTCTGCTTTTCGAACACTTCCATAGAATCAGGTAAGATTACCGGGCTGTAATTAAGTCATCGGACAACTTACATCTCAGACAAAAGAATAGCATTTCACATTCATTTAGACAATGAAAAACCCTTAATTTTTAACGTTTGTTCACATTTTTTTGAATAAAACGCTTTCATTTGCCAAGGATTTCTACTTATCATTTCAGTTCTATTTTTTTAAAATCTATGGCGTTTGTTGATACTTATCTTGTTTTCTAACCAGCTTCGATGTTTCTTTGTATTGAAGGACATTATAGCCTATTCTCATTTTTGAAATTGTCCCTTTAAGAGCGGTTTCATGATCGCCTTCCCGTTCCGTATAGAGTGTAACAAGATCTGAGACTGATCGTGCCAGCATTTCTATTACATGTTTCAAGTCTTCATGACGATAAGTGGTGTTGTCTTCCATTAGGTGCTCGAGGATATCCTGAGATAAGCTTTTCACTCTGTATGCTTTTTCTTTTTCAAGGTTCATCTGTTTATCCCGCCTTTTTGATTAATTTCTCAATTATATGCGGGCAAGAAGGGTGAAATGCTGTGAGCTTGGCTAAGAATACACTAGTTTTTCCCCTCAGGAAAAAATTGGGCATCCTGATTGAAAAAGTTTTTATAAGATAGAAGGATAAATAAAATTACAGATAAACCTACACTGCCCAAAATCCCCAGCAGAATGACAATCTGATATTCAATCGCAAGCAACGGACTTACTCCCGATAATATCTGCCCGGTCATCATACCAGGCAAAAAAATGATGCCCATTCCAAGCATATTGTTTATAGTCGGCAGAACAGCGGAATCAAAAGAATGATTAACATATGGCTTAACTGCAGTTTTGGGTTCAGCACCAAGCATCAGGGCACCCTCGATCATATCTCTTTGGGAGGTAAAGGAATTCAGAAGCTCCTTTACACTCAGCGTGATGCCTGTCATGGAGTTGCCAATTATCATGCCTGCAATTGGAATAAAGTAGCGGGGATCATACCAGGGCTCAAAATGAATAACAACAAAATTAAAATATATTAAACAAAATGCTGTACCAGTTATCATGGAAATCGCAATGGTTTTTTTTAGACTTACTGACAGTCTGGTTCCAGCCTGTTTATAGATTGTGTAAATTGCAAAACCTTCCATAATACAGATCACACCTAACGTTAAGAACGGATTGGAAAGTTCAAATAGATAGGTTAATACATAGCCTGCAATCACAAGCTGAAGTGTCATTCTGAAAGCAGCCATTGCCAGCATTTTTTGACGAGCGATGCCTCTCACCTTGAAGATTAAGATTAGAAGCAGTACAAATAGGTAAGCTGATATTAGTCTCCAAAGTTCAATATCAATAATTGAGCTATTTTCCATCAGACTCCTCCATAGGTGTTTTCTCCATCTCTTCCGCAGACCGGGATAAAGTGAAACTTCAATCAGCGGGGGCTTTCCTTATCCCCCACTGATTGTTAGTCACGTTCTAGTGTCGCTAAGATCTCCGCTAGCGCTTCGATCAATCGATACTACGAACCCGATTGGTTCAACTAAGCCTCTGCCTGCGAG
>NZ_NPDG01000061.1:0-771 GCF_002272225.1 Bacillus sp. 7894-2 | reverse complement strand
CATCTGAGTCTTGAAGTGGGGGTCTTACTGCCCGTTAGACTGCGATAAATATATTCTTTCTTCTGCGAATTGTTCATTGACTGTATTGGAGTGGGTTATCATGAGTAATGAAGCTTGTTTCTTTTTGATTTTACGTATAAAGTACTCCAAAATCATCATCTCAGTGTCTTCGTCAAGTGCAGAAGTCGGCTCATCCAGCAGATAAACATCTGCTTTAAGGAGCAGGATTCTTGCCAATGCCAGACGCTGTTTTTCCCCGCCTGAAAGAGTTCCTGCATCTTCATGAAGCTCCTTAGTCATCTGCATATTATGTATAGCCTGTTTAAGTATTTCATCATCACAAGGTTTCTTTCCGTTAAGCTTATAACCCATAATCAGGTTCTCTTTTATTGTGCCCGGAAAAATTAATGGAACCTGCGATAGCATGATTACTTTTCTCCTGTGCTGGACAGAGTCGATTTCTTTCAGCGAAGTGCCTTTATAAAAAATTTCACCTGAATCAGGGGTAATCATTTTGTTCAGGGTCTTCAAAAGAGTTGATTTTCCAGCACCGCTCTCTCCGGTGATACAGGTTACTTTATCTTTTTTTATGTCAAGATGATTCACATTTATAATGTTATTAACTCTTAATTCTCTAATGGAGAATAAATCTGTTGTCATATGCCGCTCCTTTTCCATTTTCCGTATACCCTCTAGCTTATCCCCTTAATCACAAAAGCTTGCTATGGTAATTAAAATATTCCATATAAAATATTTTCACCTATTAATGTT
>NZ_NPDG01000060.1:0-9414 GCF_002272225.1 Bacillus sp. 7894-2 | reverse complement strand
CAGCCTAAAAATAAAAACGCACAGATTAAAAATCCATGCGTTAAGTATAGTGGCTATTGTTCTTTTAAGTTTTTCAGTATGTTCCAAACGAAAATTAAAATGCCGGCAGCTGTAATAGTGGCTCCAATAGCAGTACCGGGAAGAAAAGCATTATTTTCTGTAACCAGTACTAAAGACAGTGATATCATCATGATAGGAAGGCCGATATTATGAAGCCAAAAATGCCATTTCCCGGCTTTCCCTTCTGCAAGAACAGGAAACAAGTAGTATAGAATTCCTGCCAAAGTCAAGGACGTCCATCCGAGTAAATTAATATGGACATGAACAGGACCTAATAGGTAAGAATGAGTACTCGACATATAATACCCCAGAAGAATCCCCACAGCAAAGTATACGGATGAAATCTTAATCATAGTAATACCCATTGAACCCCTCCCATAAATCGTTCTAAAGCATTAATAAAATATGAGCCTATAGAACCATTTAGAACAAGGGATTTGTTCCTCTTTCTAACTTTTTCACCATCTTTATAGTTAATTTACAAAGGGTTTTTATTTAAAGGAGAATAGAAACTTATTATTCTTCATAAATCATTTTCCTTGTCATGCCTCCATCCACTGTAATATTTTCACCTGTTATAAAATCATTCTCCGGATGGGCTAAAAATAGGCAAGTCCTTGCAATGTCGCCGGGTTTTCCAACTCTGTTGGAAAAATGCTGTTTATGGTCAACCTCTCTGAGACTTTCATAATCGCCTGTTTCAATCCAGCCGGGGCTTATGCAATTAACCCTGATCCCTTTTTCAGCAAGGCTACTGGCCATCGCGTGGGTAATTGCCGCAATTCCTCCTTTTGAAGCTGAGTATGCTTCTGTTCCGCTTTCTGACATTACCGCTCTCGTAGATGAAAGGTTGATAATACAGGAACCTTGTTTCATCAATTTGGCAGCCTCCCTGCTGCACAGGAATACACTTCGAAGATTCGTATTGATTACTTCCTCCCACATTTCCACACTTAAATCAAAGAACGAATGAAACTTTGATATGCCTGCATTATTTATCAGGATATCTATAGCACCAAATGCCTCAAATGATTTTGTGATTAGTTCCTTTATTTCAGTTTCTTTCTTAACATCTGTTTTAATGAACAGGCTATTCATGCCCGTTTGATTCAAATGTTCTTCTAACTGTTTTCCCTTCATTTCATCAATGTCAGCGATAACAACATTGGCCTCTTTCTTTGCGAATGACTCGGCAATACTCCTGCCTATTCCGCTGGCGCCTCCTGTAACAATGACTGTTTTTCCTTTAAAATCGTTCATGCTTGCACATCCCTTCGAAATTATCTATTGCTTTTATACCCAGTTTTCTTTGCTTTCTATTCAATTACATTGCATAGACATAGCAAAGACACCTGATATGATCAAGTGTCTTTGCTATTTGCTATTTGCTATTTATTTGCAGCTTCATACCTTTATTCAGCTTCGGGGTGAATCTAAATATTGATATATAACATGTCCGCCTCTTTGTGCGATTCCGCGAAAATGTTTAAAGTCCTCCCTTTTTACGATGACACTGCGAAAAGGAAGAAAATCTTCTTTTGACACATGATATTCAGAGATGGTTCCATTTTTTAATTGTTCAAGCACTTCCTGAATTTGTTCATGATTCATTATCCAGAACTCCCTTTTATTTCATTCTTTCTTAATCATAAATAAAGTGCTGCCAATTTTGAAGCATCAAATATTATATATGCACATCAATATTTTTTCTGAATATTGAATATTTTTAATGTGCAAAAGAATTTTATCTGGTATAATATTACCAACCTAAAGAATGTAACATTTTACTTTAGCAACACCGAATTGCAAAATTCTTTACGCATTTCAAAATATAGTGCAAACTGTTACTACCAGCGAAAGAAATGGATAAAAGGAGAGATGCTTTTTGAAGAAAGCAGAGGTTGGCAATATTATTGAGTTTCGTGACGGACTACAGGGCATTGTAGAAAAAGTAAATGAGAATTCAGTTATTGTAGATTTAACGTACATGGATAACTACCGGGATCTCGAGTTAGATCAGAGAACAGTTATCAATCATAAAAATTATAAGGTTGTCAGAGAATCAGCAGTATAAAAAAGGGAAAATTGAAAGCGTATTCTTACGTCACTTTAAAAAGCAGCTCTTTTGCTGCTTTTTATTTTTGCCTTTTGTCTGATCCGAATCACTGCCCTTTTATAATTAGGGCCCCCGTATAGGAGGCCGTAATTTTATTCTTTTTCTCCTGACAGCTCTTTTAAGGATTTCACTTTTCCATGAGGATGCTGATCCTGCTTTCTAACTGTCCAGGCACGCTCTTTTTCTCTTTTTGATTTCGTCATTATACATACCTCCCTTCATATGGGCTTATGATTCGCATTTCTGCATTATTTTATCTTAGCGTTACCAAAGAAATCTTTTCCTTACTTTTTATGTTTGTTTTTTGTTAGAATAGTGTTTGGTTATTTTTTTGCTTGAAAGGAGTTAAATAATTTGAAAAATATTGCTGCAGATGTCCGTTTTATTGGCGGGCTGGTACTCGCTCATCTGCTTATGTATTTTACATTTCAAGATAAATCAATTTTCTGGTATATCTTTTCTGCCTCTTTACTGCTGCTAATCAGTTACTCCATCATAATGGAGGAAGTGGAAGACAAGGCTTCTTTTGGGACATTCATTACCTATGGAACACTTTCAGGTTTTCTTCTATACGGACTGTTTTGGATGGGATACAGTTTATTTGATATGCTCAGCCTCCCCTTAGTTAATCAGGTTGAACAATTATACGGCCGATTTTCACCTTCGTTTATTTGGCACTATATTGTGCTTATATTAATCATAGTTCCTGGAGAAGAGGTGTTTTGGAGAGGGTTCGTTCAAAAAAGATTAATGAAACATACGACTGTTAAGGTAAGCATCATTATATCTTCTCTCCTCTATACTTCTGTCCATTTTTATTCAGGATACTGGATGCTCGCTTTTGCAGCATTAATCGCAGGTCTCTTCTGGGGATGGCTATATGCCTGGAAAAGAAGCATTCCCTTAGTAATCGTCTCCCATCTGATTTTTGACTTGTTATTATTCGTTCTGCTCCCATTTAATTAGATGTACTTCCACTGACTGCAGTGATGATCAGACAATTCTTCGAGGATTGTCTTTTTTAAATTTTTGTTGAGTCTTGTCGATGTTTTACATAAATGGTAATGTACAAATAAATAGGAATTTATATGTAACTCTTTTTTTTTCAAATACGTCTAATTTTGCAAAGGCGCTGACACACAACGGGAGGAAGGAACATGATGAAAACTTTGGCGAAATTTATGTTAATGCTGGGAGTTATTGCTGCTATCCTGGCAGGGTGCGGAACAGCTCAGGGTGATCCTGGCAATGGAGCAGGATCTGGGCAAAATGAAGAAGAAAAAGGTTCGGATGAACAGGATGGACAAGAGCAAAGTGAAGAGGAAGAATCATCAGAAGTTGGCACAGATGGAGAAGGAAATAGTGTAATAAGGATCCTTGAGCAGAATATGACTTATTCAGTTGAGGGTGAAACGAAGGAAGACACAGCCTTCCTGAAGCATAGTGATAATCAAAGTTATTCAATGTATGTTCTGCCGGAATATGAGTTAACTGCTGAGGAACCAAATAAGGATGTTTTGTACCTCACGGAAAATGATCAGATATTCATGCGGATTGAACTCCTGCCGGATGATGCAGATTGGGACATGATCGAAGAAAACACTAAAGCACAGCTTGAAGCTGTCAGCGAAAACGTACAAACATCTAAAGCTCCTTCAGATGATTTTTACAAAGATGCTTCTGTAATGAGAGCCGAAGGAAACGGTGAGAAGGTTTCTGCCTATCTTGTAAAAAATGATGATCTTTCACTGAAGCTTACCCTATTTAATAAAGAAGACGCAGACCATGAAGATGCTTTCCTGCAGATGGCGAAAACCATTATGAAAGAGAAGCCGCAAGAATAATATAAATTGAAAGAGATCCATGTAAAAAGGATCTCTTTTCATTTTTCAGGTTTATTTCCCCTTACTTCCATCATCAAACGGCTTCATCCACAGAAGAATAATAAAGGTCAAACTCACATATCCAAAGACCGGATATAAATACGAAAGCAATGTCCCATAATTGATTAAACTGATAAAGTAACAAACGACAAAGATAAAGCCCACAATAATAATACTTGGTACGGAAAAGTGTTTTTTCACCTGTCTCTCAATGCCAAACACATTCCCAATAACAGACGTGAAAATCTCCCCATAGATGACAAACACAAATATCCAATAGAACGATGATGCCAATGTCTTTACAATGGCGGCCATCGGGATATCATATGCTTCCAGATTAGGCAGCATCATCAGTGTTAAATGGCTGGAAAGAAGAATAAGAGTCAATGCGGCTCCCCCAAGATATCCTCCCCATTTAATTGTCCGTTCATCATTTATTTCAGAAGCCACAGGCACCAGGACTGCCTGCGCCAAAGTTAAATTCAGGGCTGTATAAGAAAACGGAGCCACAACCGCTTTCCATCCATCTTCAGCATATGGGATAAACAGAACCTGTTCTGCAAAATTAGGAAGCTTCATGCTTATAAACAATAATATAAAACTAAATGCTATCATCATTGGAACGACAAATGTATTAACAGCAAATAATCCCCGAATGCCCACTACCATTGTAATAATCGTTAACCCTATCGTTATGAGCAATCCTGCAGTCTTGCTGATGCCAATCTGTTCCTCAAACACGGCCCCTGCACCTGACAGCATAACTGCGCATACGCCAAGGAGCATAAACAGCATTAGTATATTAATGGCAGAACCAAAAAATTTTCCAAATAGGTATTCATTTAATTCCTGGTAGGATGCTGCTTTTATCTTTGCAGAGATTCTCATTAACTTTGAACCGAGAAAAATAAAGATATAACCGCTCATCAGTATCCCAATTAAACCGATAAAACCAAATCGGGAAAAAAACTCTACAATCTCCCTGCCAGTGGCAAAGCCCGCGCCTACCACGGTTCCCACATAAACGGCAGCGATCTGGAAAGCTGCCCCCCAATTCGTCTTCACTTAATCTCCTCCTTCCTTTCCAATATATGTAGGCTGGTACAAACAAAGACGAGCTTTTTTACTTTTAAAGGCAAACTGCAAAAAGGGTAAAAATACCAAAACAAACTACTTGAAAGTCAAATAAGGTCAAATTATACTATATGCATAAGGTCAAATATAGTCAAAGTCAGACCAAATCTATTAATGGAGGTATGCAAAATGCTTTGTCAAAAATGTCAATTAAAAGAAGCAAACGTGCAATTAAGATTAAAAGTTAATGGAAATGAACGAAACCTTAACCTTTGCCAAAGCTGTTATCAAACTGAAAAGCAAAAAAGCCTTACTTCCTTTGGGCCTGCTTTGAGCGGCTTTTCAGGTTTTGGCCAAATGCCTTTAGAGGATTTCTTTAAAAAGTTGGCATCCTCTCAAGGAAATGAAAACTTCCAGCCTCTAAAAGAAGCGCCTGGCCAGAATCAGGGCAACGGCGGATTTATCGATCAATTCGGACGAAATCTTACACAGCTTGCAAAAGCTGGTTTAATTGACCCGGTCATCGGCCGGGACGAAGAAATAAGCCGGGTGACAGAAATATTAAATAGAAGAAGCAAAAATAATCCGGTCCTAATAGGAGAACCGGGAGTGGGTAAAACAGCTATTGCCGAAGGGCTGGCGGTTAAAATTGCCGAGGGGCGGGCACCAAAGAAACTTCAAAATAAAGAAGTCTATCTGCTTGATGTGGCATCCCTGGTTGCAAATACTGGCATTCGCGGCCAATTCGAAGAACGCATGAAGCAGTTGATCTCAGAGCTTCAAACCCGGAAGAATATTATTCTTTTTATTGATGAAATCCATTTGCTTGTCGGAGCAGGATCAGCTGAAGGATCGATGGATGCCGGCAATATACTAAAGCCTGCTCTTGCACGGGGTGAGCTGCAAGTAGTCGGAGCCACCACATTGAAAGAATACCGCCAGATTGAAAAGGATCCGGCTCTCGAACGCAGATTCCAGCCTGTACAAGTAAATGAGCCGACTGCTGATGAGGCAGTTGACATCTTAATGGGGCTGAAACAAAAATATGAAGACTATCATGATGTTTCTTTTACAGAAGATGCCATAAGATCGTGTGTGGAGCTGTCAAGCCGCTATATTCAGGACAGGTTCCTTCCTGACAAAGCTATTGATCTAATGGATGAAGCAGGTTCGAAAATGAATCTTCAGTCAGGATATAT
Organism: Bacillus sp. 7894-2; assembly: GCF_002272225.1. Classification (NCBI taxonomy): domain Bacteria; kingdom Bacillati; phylum Bacillota; class Bacilli; order Caryophanales; family Bacillaceae; genus Bacillus; species Bacillus sp. 7894-2. The sequence goes on along the minus strand of NZ_NPDG01000060.1, from coordinate 3,082 downwards.
ACCGGCAGCAGATATTGAAAACCAGCTGAAAGAAATCAGCAGGCAGAAAGAAATTGTCTTAAAAGAAGAAAAATATGAAGAAGCTGCAAAACTCCGTGAAGAGGAACTAAAACTCCAGCAGGCATTAAACGGAGAAAACAAGGCTGAAAGGCCAGTTATTGAAACAAGCCTTATTCAGGAGATTATTGAGAAGAAAACAGGGATTCCTGTAGGCAAATTAGCTGAAAATGAACAGGAAAAAATGCAAAACCTAGAGGGAAATCTTGCACAAAAAGTAATTGGACAGCGGGAAGCCGTACAAAAAGTGGCAAAAGCCATCCGCAGAAGCCGTGCAGGACTTAAATCCAAGCACCGCCCAATTGGATCTTTCCTATTTGTCGGGCCAACAGGTGTCGGGAAGACTGAATTAACCAAAACACTTGCGGAGGAGTTGTTCGGCTCAAAAGACAGCATGATCAGGCTTGATATGAGTGAGTATATGGAAAAGCACAGCGTGTCTAAAATTATCGGCTCTCCTCCTGGATACGTAGGTCATGAAGAAGCAGGGCAGCTGACCGAGAAGGTGCGCAGAAATCCTTACAGCATTATTCTGCTTGATGAGATAGAAAAAGCACATCCAGATGTCCAGCACATGTTCCTTCAAATACTGGAAGATGGACGCCTGACAGATAGTCATGGCCGCACTGTCAGCTTTAAGGATACAGTCATTATCATGACAAGCAACGCAGGAGTTGGACAAAAAGAAGTCCATGTTGGATTTGGTGCAGCAGATGCCGTCAAAGATTCCAATATTCTGGACTCGCTTGGCAGCTTCTTTAAGCCGGAATTTTTGAACCGATTTGACAGCATTATTGAATTTAAAGCTCTGGAAAAAGAGCACTTGCTGAAAATTGTTAACTTAATGCTCAGTGAGTTGCAGGAAACCTTAAATGATCTGGAATTTGAATTAACTATTAGCCAGGAAGTTAAGGAAAAATTAGCAGAAGACGGATACCACCCTGCTTTTGGCGCAAGGCCATTAAGAAGAATCATCCAGGATGAGCTGGAAGACAAAATTGCAGATTTCATCATCGACAATGGTGGGAATAGCCATTTACAGGCTGAGCTGGAAAACAGCTTAATTGTCATTAAACCAATGCGCTAATAGGATGGAAAAGAGCCGGAGTTATGAATCTCCGGCTCTGTTTTTTATTTTATAAACCTTTATCATTCACTGAATTTAGCCAATTCTCAATTTCCCCGATAACTGACTCAACACATCCCTCTTCAAAAGGAGAAATCAATCCAGCTTCTTTAACAAGTCCAGTGAAAGGCTTACTCCCGCCAAGCTGGCATAGTTTTAAATAATCCTTCCAAGCCTCTTCCTGATTCTCCCTGGATCTTTTCCAAAACTGGAATGCACAGATTTGGGCCAATGTATAATCAATATAATAGAATGGAGAATTGTAGATATGTCCCTGCCTCTGCCAGAATCCACCGTTCTCTAAATACTGATTGCCATCATAATCTTTATGCGGCAAGTATTTCTTCTCAATCTCTCTCCAGGCCTGTTTTCTTTCCTGCGGTGCTGCTTCCGGATTTTCATACACCCAATGCTGAAATTCATCAACTGATACACCATAAGGCAGGAAAAGAAGTCCTCCGCTCAAGTGTGAAAACTTGTATTTCTCCGTATCCTCTTTAAAGAAGCCTTCCATCCAGGGCCATGTAAAAAACTCCATGCTCATGGAATGAATTTCAGCTGCTTCATAAGTTGGCCAGTTATATTCAGGTATTTCAAAATGACTGCTTGAATAGACCTGGAATGCATGTCCTGCTTCATGGGTAAGAACATCAATATCTCCTGAAGTCCCATTAAAATTAGAGAAAATGAATGGGGATTTATAGTTTTCAATGTAAGTGCAATAGCCGCCCCCTGCTTTTCCCTTTTTGGCTACCAGGTCCATAAGATTATTTTCTCTCAGGTATGAGAAAAATTCGCTCGTTTCACCGGATAACTCATCATACATTTTTTGGCCGTTTTCAATAATCCAATCAGAATCTCCTTTTGGTACGGCATTACCCGTTTTAAATTCAAATCCTTCATCGTAAAATTTTAGCTTATCGACGCCAATGCGCTCTCTTTGCCTTTCCTTTAGCCTTGTGGCGATTGGAACGATGAAGTCCTTCACTTGCTTACGGAAATTTTTGACCATTACCGCGTTATAATCTGTCCGGTACATGCGGAAGTACGCCAGTTCAACGAAATTTTTGTATCCAAGCTTTTGGGCGATTTCTGTTCTAACCCTGACAAGCTCATCATAAATACGGTCCAGTTCATTTTCATTTTCAGCCAGAAATCCAAAGCGGGCCTCGCTTGCTTTTTTGCGCATTTCACGATCTGTAGATTCGGTAAATGGCTCCAATTGGGCAAGTGTCCGTTCTTCACCTTCAAACTCAATCTTGGCCGAAGCAATTAATTTCGTATACTCTGAAGAAAGCTTATTTTCTTTTTGCAAAAGCGGAACGATCTCCGGCGAGAACACCTTCAATTGTGCTTCTGCAAGTGCAAACAGCTGATTCCCCCAGCGCTCTTCAAGCTCTGTTCTGAACCTGGAATTAACTAAAGCCTGATAATACTTTGTGACAAACCCTTCTATTTCAGGCTGTATCTCATCCATATAATCCTGCTCTGCTTTGTAAAATTCATCATTCGTATCAACTGAATGCCGGATATAGCATAGGTTGAACATGGTACCGACATCATTGCGAATATCATTAATTTCTTTCATAGCCTGATTTTGCTGTTCTGCAGAAGCTGCATCTTCGAACTTTTCAAGCGCTGCTTCAAATTGCCCCTTTATTTTCTCAAGATTCGGACGAACATATGTATAGTCTTCAAATCTCACATTATTGCCCCCTCGTGTATATGTATATCGATTTATAAACAAACCACTAAACTATTTCGACAATATTTGGATAATTCCTTCCCTAAACATATCTTATCAGTCACAAAATAAAAAACAGCCCGTCAAGGCTGTTGATCGATGGCTCTTTATTCTAAGATTGTTATTATTTGTTTATAAATTCAGCCCGTTGATTT
>NZ_NPDG01000059.1:0-6323 GCF_002272225.1 Bacillus sp. 7894-2 | reverse complement strand
AATCAACTCAGAACTCTAATTTAGTTCCTTGCCTAAAGCAACATACCTTGCGAAATCAGCCTGGTTAATTTCCCCCATTTTTGTCATTGGAGATTGATAGTCCCAGTTTCTTTAATAGCTCAATGGCTGTAGCTTTTTCTTCAGAAGTCAGCTCGTTCATAAGTGAATGTATATGTTTTTCATGGTCAGGAAAAATATTTTCGATAAATGCTTTTCCCTCATCTGTTATTTGCGCAAAGGTAACTCTTCTGTCATTTGGGCATGCGACCCTTTTTAACAGGCCTTTCTGCTCAAGCTTGTCCACTACATATGTGATGCTTCCGCTGGCCAATAGTATTTTCCCGCCGATCTGCTGCAGTGGCTGGTCACCTTTATGGTACAGCAGCTCCAAAACGGCAAATTCAGTTGGATTTACCCCGTAAGTTTGTATTCGTTTATTTACATTTTCATTTATAGCCCGGTATGCCCTGGACAGGACAATAAACAATTTCAACGATTGGTCAATTTGTTCAGACCCCATTTTATCCAATCCCTTTACCATTTAATGAGTAGCGTTTACATCAATCAATTCTCAATCATTATAGAAAACAGGAAGAAAGCTGTCAATTTAACAGATCAGGATCCTTTGCCGGCTGTAACCTCCCAATTGAAATTCAGAGACGGTATTACCTTTCCCTTTTCAGAAAAATAGCCGGCAAGCAATTCAGTCATATCGGTTAAAATTTCTTTCTCAATCGGTTTGCCCTTGAACATATAGTATCCTCCGCCGCCAGCAGCCCGGTAATTGTTCATTACTGCATGGTACTCGCCATCTTCCCTGATAGGATGTCCCTTATAAAGAAGCTTTGTGATCCGGCTGCCCTTTTGGCGTGAAACATCTATTTTATACTCAATTCCTTCCCACATATCGTAATTATAATGCTGTGGCTTCGGATATGAAAATTCAGGATTCACTATAATTTCCCCGGCACTGCTCAATTCAAAGTAAGCTGCTGAACGCTCTAAAGCATCCTTAATGTCCTTTCCCGTAATCCTTAGGACACATAGCGAATTCGGGTAAATATAATTAGAAACAATTTCTCTCATCGTTACTTTTGACTTGAAGCCAGGTGCACCCTCATGAAACAGCGCAGTACAGGAAATATCAGCACCAGATGCCTCCATCTGCACTTTATTAATGAATTCGATCAGCGGATGCTCCGCTAGGCGCGCTTTGAAAATATCATCAATCTGCATATCTCCTTCAATTTCACCTATCACAGTATCAAGCCAATTCTGGGTTTTGGATTCATAATACCCGGCAAGCTGAAGGACCTCATGATCAGGCATAATTCCATTGGGATAAATCAAGGCAGAGTTTTTTTCATCAATCAGCCAATCATTATGTTTTTTTCTGAATTTTACTGTAACCTTTGCAAGCGCCTGCCCATTAAATCCCGGCTGGACAATAGATACACCATTCACTTGCTCCCCTTCAATAAAACGGTGCTGATGCCCGGTAATCAGAACATCAATACCCGGGACATCAGTACAGATTCTGTAGGCTTCATTTTCACCTGTTTGTTCTTCCGTCAGTTCACCTGTTTTTAGATCCTTTTCAAAGCCCCCATGGTAGGAGACGATAATTAAGTCCGGCTTTTCTTCCTCCTGGATATAGGAAACCCATCTTTTCAAGCTGACCACCGCAGATTCGAATGAAAGCTGCTCAATATGCTGCCTTTTCTCCCAGTTTGGAATATACTGTGTCGTTACACCTATTACCGCAGTTTTCAATCCATTTGCAAAAGTTTTTATCTTATAAGGAAGCCCGAAATAAGTTTCTTTTGTTGAACTGAATAAGATATTAGCTGAAAGCCAGGGAAAATTGGACTCACTGACCGCTCTTGCAAGGGTGTTCTTTCCATAGTTAAATTCGTGATTTCCGATAACAGCTGCATCATATTCAAGTTTATTTAAAATCTGTATCATGGGGTTTTTTTGATTTTTCAGGTATCTGGAATAATAATAAGTCAAAGGAGTTCCCTGGATCAAATCACCATTATCAATAAGAATGGATATCTCAGATTGTTCCTTTTCTCTCTTTATTAACGCTGCAAGCTTGCCCAGACCATGCTCAGCGTTTTCATCCGTTCCATAAAAATATGGATAAACATGTCCGTGGACATCACTTGTAGCTAAAATGGTGAGTAAAACTTCCGATTTCATCAAACCCCTCCTTACATATAAAATAACATTCCTTTGAAAGAATTAAACCTCTTTTAACACATAATGGTATAATATTGTTAATGTCAGTTAGCTAAGGACAAATTAACCTAATTAATCTGGAGTTACCCTCATGAATAATCGAAAAAGAAATTTCCTGCTTTATTTATTCGCAGTAATAATACCCACTTTAACCTGCAGCATCTTTTTGTTTATGGATTCTGTTAAACAAAATGATATAGAAAGAATCGAAGAAGCAAAATGGATTGGCTCGATACACCAAAGAAGCTGGGACCAGTTTATTTCCGAGACCGTGACCACGCTTGAGATGCTTTCGCTGACTGCTGGAAGTGCTGACACACCTTCTGAAAAGCTTGAGCAACTGCTCCAAAAAGCCAATCAAATGGATCCTCGTTATGGAGGAATTTACCTACTTGATCCCAGCGGATTGGTTCTTACAGGATCAAATCAATTCTTAGCAAACTCAGATTTATCTGAGAAGAAATATCTTAAAGAGGTATTGGTAACGAAAGATATTGTTATTTCCAATACTCCAGAAACACTGACAAATGGGCAGACAGTCGTTGGGATAGGAAAGCCGGTATTGAATGAAGATGGAGATGTAATCTCTATTATTGTGGCACATATGAGAGTGGATTACGTACAAAATATTATGAGGCTCCTTACTCCTGATGCCCGACTTTCAGTTCTTAATTCTAAAAGGAAAACAATTATGGACATCAATATGAATGGAGAGTCCTCATTCTCCAGTCAAAATAGCATTACAATTCCGATTGACAGGCTGCCTTGGAGTGTAAAGGTGGAATTTCCGCCAAGAGACATGCTGAAAATTATTATGGATGCTTTCCGGGAAATCCTGGTATTAACGATAATAATCCATATTCTATTTCTCTTCATAAAATATTTAAGGCTTAAAAAACAGGCTGAAAAGGAAAAAAAGGAAAATGAATTGCAAAAACTCGAACTGGTAGGTACTCTGGCTGCCAGCACAGCCCATGAAATCAGGAACCCTTTAACAGGAATAAAAGGCCTTATACAGCTATTGAGTGAAAAATATACGAATACACATGACCAGTATTATTTTTCTGTCATAAATGATGAGATAAATAGAATTAATGAGATTGTCAGTGAATTTTTAATTCTGGGTAAACCCACTGCTCAAAAAATGGATTCTATGGATTTGAGAAGTGTTATAAAGGAATTAGAACCTTTAATATTCTCTGAAGCTAATTTACATAATGTCACATTTGAATCTATTTTTTCAGATGAACCCGTCATAGTCGATTGCACGAAAGATCAGATGAAACAGGTGATCCTGAATTTGACGAAAAACGCTTTTGAATCAATGCAGGATGGCGGAAAACTAACGATAAAGCTAAATAAGATGCAATCCAGATGTCAGCTTAAAATCGCGGATACTGGCTCCGGCATTCCAGAAGACAAAATAGAAAAAATATTTCATCCATTTTATACTTCAAAAGAAATGGGTACAGGTCTTGGGCTTGTGGTCTGCAGACGAATTGTGCATTCTTTTGGCGGTGAAATATTTATTACAAGCGAAGAAAAAAAGGGTACACATGTAGATATTTTTCTTCCTATCAAAAACCCATAAAAAGGGAAGGTGCATTAAACCAGGCACCTTCCCTTTTAGCTTAAATATATTGGAGAGTTTTCCTCAATTCGATCCTTTATCGAGTTCATCATTACTAATAGCTGAGGATTCCTGTCCTCAGGTGCGATTTTTTTATGGAGAACGGAATACAGTGTGATATCCCTTAGCCTCAGGAATAAAGGCAGCTGTTTTTCCAGGTCACAGGGAATTTCATTCTCCAGCTGATATCCATTCAAAAAGGATTCCAGGAATATCCTTCCAAAAATTTTCACTTCTGCAGGGTCCGCCTCTTTAAACTTATAAAAAATTGAATAATACAGAGGAATGGCGATATCAGACGCAAACCAATGATAACAACAGTCATCAAAATCAAACACTTGTATATCTTTTCCGTCATAAAAGAAGTTTCCGGAATGAATATCTGTATGAATAAGGCCATAGTTGTTTATATTCTTTGGCAATGCATGAAGCATATTCATTAAATCCTTCGTATTCTTAACAATTAATTGATCTTCTCCGGGTATATATTTTTCAACGGTCAACAATTCATCTTCATCCCATTGCATTCGCTGTATAATGCCAGGAGAAGGAATATATGATTTTGTGGCTGCATGCATTTTCCCCACTGCTCTTCCCCATGCATGATATAACTTCTGATTGAATTCCGGTGCAAGAACACTGATTGGTTTTCCCTCTGCTTTTGAAAACAGGCTTGCATAAAAGACAGAGGCATCACTGGCTTCCAAGGCTTCAACCATATTCCCATTTTTTGAAGGGATTACCTTTGGAACCTTCACACCTTCTGATCTTAAATAACTCATCCAGTCAACTTCAGATAAAAGCTCCTCCAGCTTGCGATGTGTCGAATGGGTAATTCTCAAAATTAACTCTTCTCCATCTTTCGAAGCTTGAAAGACAAAGTTTTCAAAGTCACCCAGCTTTTTATAATTCACGGTATTCAAAGAATATATACTTAAGAAATGATGGAGGACGTTGTCCGTCATTAAAGCATCAACTGCTTTTTCCATTAGCTCCCCTGCTCTCACATTTATTCTGAATAATGTAAATTATATAATATTTAAAAGATTTTCAAAATAGCTATTTTGATAGACTCGTGAATAAGGTACACTATATTTAGTTTCACGAAATGTTCAGAAAGAAGGAGACTTACACTATGAGTGCTATCGCTGCTACAATCAAGCCAAACTCTGATCCGCAGCAGAAAACAGCCTATCGGATATTATTCATCATCGGCCTTTGCCACCTATTGAATGATTCCATCCAATCCGTTATCCCAGCTATGTTTCCGATTTTGGAAAAGTCTATGGGGCTTACCTACTCACAGCTGGGAATGATTGCTTTTTCGTTAAATATGGTTTCTTCCATCATGCAGCCTGTCATTGGGATGGCCACTGATAAAAAACCGTTCCCTTTTGCCTTGCCAATCGGCCTTACCTCCACTTTATTTGGTGTATTAGGCCTGGCTTTTGCTCCAGATTATAAATGGATCATTCTTTCAGTTCTATTCATTGGTTTGGGTTCGGCTGTGTTCCATCCTGAAGGTTCAAGGGTAGCATATATGGCAGCAGGCCAGCGCAGGGGCCTTGCTCAATCGATTTATCAAGTTGGCGGTAACACCGGACAGGCACTTGCTCCCATCATTACAGCCCTCATTCTTGTTCCACTCGGCCAAATAGGGGCTGCCTGGTTTACCGCAGTTGCGGCAATTGCAGTTGGCCTGCTGATTTATATTGCATTCTGGTATACAGGACGTCTTCAGCAGGAACTGACCGCCACTAAACCGAGGAAAGATTCAGGTGCTCGCCAAAACAAAAGAATTTCCAGAAAGGTATGGGGAGCCCTCCTCCTGGTTCTTTTTTTGATTTTTGCCCGTTCATGGTATATCTCAGGGATGACAAATTTCTATGCTTTTTATGCCATTGAGAAATATTCTTTCTCTATAAGTCAGGCACAGCTCTTCTTATTTGCATTTTTAGTATCAGGTGCGCTGGGTACGTTTTTTGGTGGACCGCTCGCAGATCGGTTTGGAAAGAAACAGATTATTTTTCTATCAATGATCCTCACTGTTCCCCTTTCCCTCCTGATTCCTTTCGTTCCTTCCGCTATTGCATTTATCATGCTTGTGGCGGGTGGATTTATACTCATGTCAAGCTTTTCTGTGACCGTTGTATACGCACAGGAACTCGTTCCCGGGAAAATCGGCACAATGGCCGGACTTACAGTAGGGCTGGCATTTGGCATGGGGGCAATAGGCTCCGTTGCTTTGGGCTATCTGGCCGACACTCTTGGACTGGCCAATATGATAATATTTACAGGGTTTCTTCCCGTTTTGGGATTGCTGACTTTATTGCTTCCCCCGGATGAAAGGGTTTCTGAATGGCATAACTAAGAAAAGCGTAAGCGCCTTGCCCACCCCCGACAAGCACAAGACGAGCCTCCCGAAAAGGCGTTCTTTGCCTTTTTGGGG
>NZ_NPDG01000058.1:0-165588 GCF_002272225.1 Bacillus sp. 7894-2 | reverse complement strand
AAGCTAGACATAAAAAAAGAGGAGGTGCTCCCTCCTCTTTAAATTTGCTGAATTTTAATATATAGCTCTTCTTTCTCGTCTTCAGTAAGAAGATTTTCTGCCATTGGAAATAGGACGTTTTCTTCTTTAGAAAAGTGCTGTGTCAGAGTATAGTATGCCTTTTTAATCAGCCCGGAGTGTTCGGCCATTTCTGTTTCAGTTAAGTGCTCTGCTCTTTCCGCTGCTCCTAAGAAGGCTTTAATACAGCTTTTAGCCTGATCATGCTCATACTCCATAACCGCGATAGGGCCTGTTCCTCTTCCAAGGTATTCTTCCATCATGCGGAAAAGGACACCTTCCTCCCTTTCTGAATGCGGATCAAGTTTACTGCAGAAATTTCGTACATGTTCAGTTAATTTTTCAAAAAGAGCTTTATCTGGAGATTCCTCCATTTTAATTGTGATTTGAAGCAGCTCTTCAAGCATTGCCAAAAGAGGAGGATGCTCCTCCTTTAGCTGTTTCAGCCCTTTGCTAAGCTTGATTGGTCCATTTCCCATCATGGAGCTCATACAGCCTTCCATCCCAAAACCCCTCCTATCTATTATAGGTTCAGTATAAAAAATGGCAGTCAGGATTGTTGTGATGCCCATCACTTTGTGCATTCCTGAAAAATTTTCTAAAAATTTAAATAATTTTGTGCAATCTTCTCGTTTTTTGCCATATAATAAAGGTAAGTTATCTTTATATCGGCGCAGCTGAACCCTGTAAAATGTTAGGAGGGATTAAAAATGCATATGCCAAACTTTTATGAATTTTATCAAAAATGCCTTATTCCAGCCAATTCAGCTGACTCATTCCTTTCCACTGGGCAAACCCATTGGCTAATCGCTCTGGAAGGTCAGCTTAAAGAACAGGAAAAAGAGTTTTATTGCTGGAAAGTAACCATTTATCCATCAGATTCTGAAGGAAGCTTTTCATGGAATGAAGTACTATATTCTTCATCCCTTCATGAATGCATCCATAAAGCTTTTGAACATGCCAGAGAAATTGAAGCCAATGTCAAAGACTCTCAGTTCAGTTTTTTAAATAGAGAAGAAAAAATCAGCTAGCCTCAAAAAATCACTTCTCCTTTGCTCCATCTTTTTTTACCCTCGCATGTGAAATAACATACATATAGGTAAATTCTACTTCTAATTAAAACCCAACAATAATTTAATACAATAAAAAAAAGAGCCTAGACAAACTAAGCTCTCCAGATTATAGGGGGTCAACTAAAATAGTTCGACCAGATTCAGTTTAACAAATTCTGCCTGAAAAATTAAGTTACTAAAGCACTATTACTCAAAAGCATTAACGCGTCAGTTTAAAAAATCATTTTAGAATTCATAATTTATATATACCTTGTTAATAGTTTTTTAATATTTCAAATTTATAATGGACATGTACCGAAAGACAAAGCCTTTTTCATCCCCCCTTTTCAAAACCGGCCAATTTGATGGCCGGTTTTTTTGTGATCCTAAAGGCTGATTTAGGCAAGCCTGAATACTATTCCATGGCCGCCTTTCGGATATTCCCATTTAATATTCTGATACGGGCATCCTATTCTGCAGCTGCCGCACTCATGACATCCTTCGTAACCGACCTGCATTCTTAACCCTTCCCACTTGTAGACCTCAGCCGGGCAAAAAATGGTGCATATTTTATCGGGGCACTTTGTCATACAGATATCATGATCCAATACAGTAAGATGTGATTTTGTATCTGCCTTAAAACGAACTAAATATTGCTTTTCTTCGATCGTTTTCGTTGACATTATTTCACCGCCTTCCATGCCCTGTACATGTCTTGAAGTACACGAATAGTCCCGCGCTCACTGGTGAAGCTCTTCATAATTTCTTTTTGCTTATCTTTCTTCGGAGTTCCATCAACTGTAAAGAATTTATTCGCTGCCCTGTTCAGCATTGGAACATATTCCTTAAAATACTGCGGGTAGTGTTCAAATGTGTGTGCGGCATCTTTATATTTTTCCAGGTCCTTAATAATAAAGCTTTGATAGAGCTTTTCCCTATACTGATTCAAGCTCGTTTCGCTAAAATCACCCCGTTCTTTGGCGGCAATGATGGTTTCTGCAGCCATCGTCCCCGAAGCCATGGCCATATTGGAGCCTTCACGGTGAATGGCATTAACCAGCTGTGCCGCATCACCTGCAAGAAGGACACCATTACCGGCCACTTTCGGCACCGAATGGTAGCCTCCCTCAGGAATCAAGTGAGCCAGATATTCAGCAGACTCTCCCCCTTCTATTAAAGGTCTTACCATAGGGTGTGTTTTTAAATAATCCAGCAGGTCATAAGGCTTAAGCTTTGCCTTGATCATGCTTGACAGCGTTGTTCCCACACCAATATTAATGCTATCTTTATTGGTGTAAATAAAAGCTGTGCCGAGATTGCCTTTCGTAGAGTCCCCGAAAATTTCAATCGTACAGCCCTGGTTGTCTTCCAGGTTAAAACGATCATTGATCTTGTCTTTAGAAAGATTAATGACTTCCATTACTGTCAGCGCCACTTCATCAGGGCGGAATTCTTTATGGTAGCCAAGCTGTTTTGCCAGCAGTGAATTCACACCATCTGCCAAAACCACTACATCTGCATATATATCTCCATCAGGTCGGTCAGTTCTTACACCAACTACTTTTCCATTTTCAGTCAGACACTCAAGCACGACCGTCTCATTTATTAATAGAACGCCCTGCTCAACCCCTTTCTTTGCAAACCATTGATCAAATGGCGCCCGGAGCACTGTAAAATTATTATATGGCTCCTTCCCCCACTCAAGACCTTTATAGCCAAAACTCACTGCCGATTCTTTATCCATCATCCAGAATCGCTGCTCAATGACAGGCCGTTCTAATGGTGCTTCTTTCCAAAACTCCGGAATGATTTCCTCCATTTGCTTACGGTATAACACTCCGCCCATTACGTTTTTGCTGCCCGGATATTCTCCTCTTTCAATTTGCAGGACTTTCAGGCCGTTTTTAGCGCAGGTGTAAGCACAGGAAGTCCCTGCAGGGCCTGCACCGACCACTATGACATCAAACTTTTCAGACATAGCTCATTTCACCCCCTCTTTCTCTTGCTTCCTTGAATTCTTTAATCAGCTTCGGAACAATTTCAAGTGCATCACCCACGATACCGTATGTTGCTACATCGAATATGGGGGCTTGTGGATCCTTGTTAATCGCAATAATAAACTCCGAATTCTTCATGCCTACAACATGCTGAATCGCCCCTGATATCCCAATAGCAAAATAGATCTTTGGTGTAATGGTTTCTCCTGTCTGCCCTACCTGCTGTTCATGGGGCAGCCATCCGGCCTCCACTACATCCCTTGTACCCCCTACGGTCGCTCCAATGGTGTCAGCCAGTTCATGGATCAGCTGGAAGTTTTGAAGATCACCCATGCCTTTTCCGCCTGCAACGACAACATGGGCTTCAGCTAAATTCACTTTTTTTGTGACATCCTTCACAATTTTTATCACCTTTGTGCGCATCTCATCTTCTTTTAAGGTAATCGGTTCTTCTATAACCTCACCATGTCTATCAGGATCCGGATCCATTGCCTTCATAACCTTAGGACGGACAGTAGCCATTTGCGGACGGTGTTTTTTGCAAAGGATGGTTGCCATAATATTTCCTCCAAATGCCGGGCGGCTTGCTTCAAGCAGCCTCTTTTCTACTTCGACATCCAGCATGGTAGTATCAGCAGTCAATCCAGTGCTGAGATCTGTGGCAACTGCACTGGCTAAATCTTTACCATTGGAAGTAGCCCCATAGAGAAATATTTCTGGTTTATATTTTTCGGCAAGATTGATAACTGCCTTCATATAAGATTCTGTCCGGTAATCCTTCATAACTTCGTGGTCGATTACATAAACCTGATCAGCTCCATATGCGATGACCTCCCGGCTTAAAGACTTTATTTCATACCCAAGCAGCACACCTGAAAGAGGCACCTCCAGTTTATCTGCAAGCTTCCTGCCTGCACCGAGCAGTTCAAGGGAAACCCCTTCAATTTTCCCATCATTTTGTTCTATGAATACCCATACTCCCCGGTACTCATCCATCATGTAAATCCCCCCTGTTTATTACTGTTATTTACCTGCAAATAGCTCTTTTTTATCATTAAGAAGCTCTATCAGCTGCTGAATCTGTTCGTCTGCATTCCCTTCCAGCCTTTTTCCGCCTTCCGGTTTTGGAGGGGTAAACATTTTACCTACTATTGTAGGTGATCCTTTCAATCCGAGCTGTGTGCGGTCCACTTCTTCAAGATCATTTACAGACCAGATGACCGGCTCATACCTGGCAGCTTTTATCATATTAGGCATAGGGGAATATTCTATGCTGTTAATCTCTTTTTCAACGGTCAGCAAGCAAGGGATTTGAGCTTGAATTAATTCATATCCGTCCGTGATTTTCCTTTTGATCAGAATCGTTTTTTCACTTTCATTAACTTCAGCTACTTCGATCACATTGGTGACAGGCGGAATATCCAGCCGCCTTGCTATACCTGGCCCAACCTGGCCGGTATCTCCATCAATGGCATGCTTTCCGCATATAACCAAATCCACAGGCATATCTTTTGAAATACGTTCTAAAGCTTTAGACAGAGCATAGCTTGTTGCCAATGTGTCGGCACCGGCAAATGCACGGTCGGAAATTAAAAATCCGCGGTCCGCCCCAATTTCGATACTTTTCTTAATAACTGCCACGGCCTGTGGAGGTCCCATGGATAAGACTGATATGGTGCCATTTCCCAGGGCCTTTTTAATTTTCACAGCCTCCTGCACTGCATGAGCATCATAAGGATTCAAAATGGCAGGAGCACTGCGCCGGTCAAGGGTATTGGTTTTGGGATTAATTTTAATGATTTTAGTATCAGGCACTTGCTTGACACACACAACTATGTGCATTTTTTACTTTCCCTCCTCTTAACTTAAAGCTTGTATGAGTATTGAGTACTTTAAGTAATAAAAAAAGCTTTGTATTACGATATATGATTCTCTAAAGAGGCATAGTACTTCTTTAATGAATTAATATGTTTATTACTAGAATTGCGGCAGACTGCAAAAAAAAAAGAACCCTTCACGGATCCTTTTTACTCCCTTGTTATATATGCTCAATTTATACAACTGCTTTCTTCCATGATAGAATCATTTGCCTGAATGAAACTCTCATACTTTTCTTTTGTTCCTTCTCCTGTTTAATGAAGCATTGATATTCAAAAATCAATTGATCGAGTTCCTGGCTGCAGCGAACTGTTTCCTGGCTCGCCATTCCGCTTTTCCTGGCCGTTTCTATCATTTTTTCCCTTTTTTGCTGGATTTCAGTCAGCAGCTGTATTCTTTTATTGCGCAACTTTCTTCCTCCTAGTCCTATCCCTTTTATCCGATATAAATGTGTCTACTTGAAGCATTATTACAAGAATTTCTATGAATGTAAATAGATTCGCAATATTAGACAATCTTTTTCCCAATTAATTTTAATCGACAATAATCTTACATCAGACCCCTTGGTCTTCGACAGCTTTTGCTACTTAAAAAAACGTAAACCAACAGTATTTGATAAAAAACTTTATGTAAAAAAAATCCATTTATTATAGCAAAAAAATAAAAAACCCCTTCAATTATGAAGAGGTTTGCATAGCAATCTAATTTAATTTCAAAAAAATTAAAATAGATCTAATTTTTGTATTCTTCTTACCGCTTCTTTAAGTCTTTCTTCAGATGTAAGCAAACCGGCTCTCACAAATCCTTCTCCAAACTGCCCGAACCCATTGCCGGGGGCAACTGCAATATGCGCTTTTTCCAGGAGATACTCAGAAAACCCTTCAGATGTAAATGATTTCGGGACCTTAAGCCATGCAAAAAAAGAGCCCTTAGGAGCTTGTACATCCCATCCAATTTCCCTGAGACCGGAAATGAAAGTATTTCGTCTGGATTCGTAGATTGAATTCAACTCGTTTACACAATCCTGGGAGTCTGACAGAGCAGCTGCCGCAGCTTCCTGAACAGCTCCAAACAAGCTGACGTAAAGGTGATCCTGCATCAGGTTCAGTGCGGCAATAACGCTTGCATTTCCAGCTGCAAATCCCACTCTCCAGCCTGCCATATTGAAGGTCTTTGAAAGAGTATAAATTTCTATTCCAACCTCTTTTGCCCCTTCTGCCTGAAGAAAGCTTACAGGTCTCTTTCCGTCAAATCCAATTCCGCCATATGCAAAGTCATGAACCACGCAAATGCCATGGCTTCGGCTTATCTCAACTGTTTCCTGAAAAAAATCAATGTTTGCCACTGCTCCAGTAGGGTTGTTTGGATAATTAAGAAACATCAATTTGGCTGAATGAAGCTTCTCAGCTGTCAATTCACTGTATACTGGCAAGAAGTTATTTTCCTCTCTCAGAGGCATTGTTACCATTTTTGCTTTAGCAAGCGCAACCCCTGACCAATAATCAGGATATCCCGGGTCCGGAACCAATACACTGTCCCCGGGATTTAAAAGGCATTGAGGAATTTCTACAAGGCCGGCTTTACCTCCAAAAAGGATGGCTATTTCAGTATCGGGGTCCAAATCCACATCATATTCCCTTTTATAAAAGTCAGCTGCTGCCTTTTTTAAATACGGGTAACCCTGAAAAGGAGAATACTTATGGTTTTGAGGGTTTTCGGCTGCACTTTGAAGACGCTTGACAATATGCTCCGGGGTAGGCAGATCAGGATTTCCCTGTCCCAGGTTGATGATATCATGACCCTGTTCAAGCTTTTTACCCACCTTAGCTGTCAATGAGGCAAAAAACTGTTTTGGCAGACTTTTTAATAGTTCTGATTGCGGATAATTAATCAAATTGGTCACCTGCTTAAAAAAAATGATTGAAAATATAGTCACAAATGATATAACGTAAATGATAAGTTGTAAAGTAAAATTTAGAAAATTTCTATCTATCGGACTAATCATAACATAAGCAAAAGATGATTGCGGGGGAGTTAAATGAAATTAAAGGTTGCCTGTTTACAAATGGATATTGCCTTTGGAAAACCTGAAAAGAATTTTAAAGCGGCTGAATCCATGATTCATAAAGCGCTTAAGTCCAATCCGGACGTTTTGGTTCTTCCGGAGCTTTGGACGACTGGCTATGATTTGACCAGATTGGATGAAATTGCGGACCAGGATGCAGCCTTCGCTCTGGCTTTTTTGAAAGAGACAGCACAAAAAAATAAGGTCCATCTGATTGGCGGTTCTGTTGCAAAGAAAACAGCTGAGGGCATTTACAATACGCTGCTGATTGTAGATAACAACGGAGACCTTATACATGAATACAGCAAGCTGCACTTATTTAAGCTTATGAATGAGCATCTCTATTTGAAAGGAGGGTCAGCCAGAGGAGAATTTTCTCTGGACAATAGGAAATTTGCAGGAATGATCTGTTATGATATCCGTTTTCCTGAGTGGGTGCGGAGCCATACAGCAGAGGGTGCAGAAGCTTTATTTGTAGTAGCCCAATGGCCATTGGCACGGCTTGCACATTGGCGTGCGCTTTTGATTGCACGTGCCATTGAAAACCAATGCTATGTCATTGCCTGCAACCGTTCCGGCTCTGATCCTGCTAATGTCTTTGCTGGCCATTCGATGATTATAGACCCTTGGGGTGATGTACTTGCTGAAGGCTCTGAAACTGAAGAAATCCTTCATGGTGAAATTGACCTGGATCAAGTGAAGGAAGTCCGCAGCTTAATTCCGATTTTTGATGACCGCAAACCGGATTATTACCGATAAGGACTTTGCAGCGGGCCCTGCCAGGGCCCCTGCTTACCCTTCTATTTTTGCCCACATTTCAGGAGGGTTTAACTCGTAAATGCCATTTTCACGGTACATATAATGGTTGATTATAAATTCTCTGCGAATAGTAGCATAGTCTTCATGATACTGTTTGATATATTCGTTAAGCTCTTTTTCTTCATATTTTTTGCCCATTTTCAAGCCTTTAATTAAATGCTCAAAAACCATCAGTTTCTTTTTTCTCTGGGCTGGAATATTCTTCAGCTTTCCATCACTGGTAAAGAAATTTTCAATAACCTTCTGATTTTCGGAATTTTGTTCCTCCATTTTTTTAACCTCCTCTTTATCTGCCAATTTTGCAAGAACACCTGACTGGTGTTTCAGTACAGATTCATTTAAATAAAAATAAACAGTATTTTTATCTCTTCTTTGATATACCAGGTTTATTTCCCGCAGTTTATTTAGGTGATGCGTAATGGTAGGCGGGGTTAAGCCAAGCTTTCCGGCTATCGCCTGTCCATGCAGCGGCCCTTTGGCAAGAAGAAAAACAATCCGGATTCTGGTTGGGTCTCCCATAGTCTTATAAAAAGCCACTAAGCGATTTAATTGCATAAATACCTACCTCATTTCGATTATCATCTAATTAGATATTAATCGAATATGCTTTATTTCGTCAACAGAATTTGAAAAATCAAAAAAAATCACCTTAAAATGGTGATTTGATAACTATTTAGCATAATTGGCCCCTTCAAGGGATAATAATATTTCTTTAATTTCTGTCCTGCTGCCTGCATACCCGGTTAGTGATTTATTCTTGCCGATCACACGATGGCAAGGAATAATGATTGGAAGGCGATTGGCCTTATTTGCCTGTCCAATGGCCCGCACAGCTTTGTCTTTCCCTATTTTAACAGCAATGTCGTGATAGCTCCTTGTCTCGCCAAATGGGATGAGGCAAAGCTCTTTCCATACTGCTTTTTGAAATTCTGTTCCATTAGGGTCAATTGGGATATCAAACTCCTTTCTATGTCCGTCAAAGTATTCCTCAAGCTGGAGAGCACACTTGTTTAACAAAGAGTCAGAGGGATTAAATTGCAATGATGAGAGCTCTTCCCCTTCCAGAAAATCAGCTTCCCCCATGTATAAAGCCAAAAGGATTCCATTTTCTGCTACGATGTAAATGTCTCCAGCCGGTGTCATTTTTTTAGAATAAACTCTGCCTGTCATTTCATTCCCGCCTTTATTATGTGGGCAAATAGATGTGGAAAACAGTTCCTTGGCCCAATTTGCTTTCCACTTCAATTGTTCCCTTGTGTTCTTCTATAATTTTATATGTAACCATTAAGCCAAGTCCAGTACCTCTTTCCTTTGTAGTATAGAAAGGCTCACCAAGCTTTTTTATTTTATGTTCAGGAATTCCAGTTCCTTCATCCCCTATGGATATATGAACTTTTTGGTCCGATTCTTTTTGAATGGATATTGTAATAAATCCACCCTTAGGCATGACTTCAATTGCATTTTTTATTATATTGATAAAAACCTTTTTCATTTGATTGGATTCACAGAAAACCCTGGGCAGGTTCTGTTCATAATAAGTTCTGAATTGAACATTGTGCAGTACGGCCTGGGCACTAAGGAGATCGACTGTTTCTTTCATAATTTGTGAAATGTCTTTTTCTACAAATTTGACAGCTTGAGGCTTAGCAAGAATAAGAAATTCATTAATAATAGAATCTATTCTGCTGAGCTCAGTGGTAATCACATTGAAATACATGGTATGATCTTCTTTTACACTCCCCTCCAAAAGCTGTATAAAGCCTTTAAGGGCCGTCATCGGATTTCTGATCTCATGTGCAATCCCTGCTGCCAATTCTCCAATGACATTTAAGGTATCTGATTTCCGAAGCTGTTCTTCCATTTCCAG
Organism: Bacillus sp. 7894-2; assembly: GCF_002272225.1. Lineage (NCBI taxonomy): Bacteria > Bacillati > Bacillota > Bacilli > Caryophanales > Bacillaceae > Bacillus > Bacillus sp. 7894-2. Next base: position 155,853 of record NZ_NPDG01000058.1, on the reverse strand, counting down.
CTTCTCAGTTATATCTTTAAATGTGGTCATACTGATATTAGAAAAAATATTCAGCTTGTTGGAAAACTCAAAAAATTTCTTTCTGCCTGATTTTAAAGTAATGGAAAGATTCCCGTCTGATTGCCCCTCAGAGTGTATGCTTCTTATCTGCTCTTTTAACTCATCATCAGTTATATTGCAATCATTCAAAATACTATGCAGTGATATCCCTGCAAGATCCTCTTTTGACATCTGCAGCATTTTCTGGCCTGATTGATTAATATCGACTATTTGAAATTGATCGTTCCATAGAAGAATACCTTCAAGAGCTCCTTCAAATATCATCCGAAATTTTTGCTCGCTTTCCCTTAAGCTTTTTTCCATGGCGTGACGCTCACTGACATTTCTGAAGATTGTCATATGGTAGCCCTCAACAGAGTTCAATTTCACTGTAAACTCCAAAGATTTAAACTGTCCATTTGGCATTAGAAAAACAAGCTCATCCCTTATTGAGCCCTTAATGAACATCTCTTTAACAATGTTTCTGTATCTTTCCGATTTTTCATAGACAAAATCTTTTACCTGTCTTTTGATCAGTTCATCATGTGTACATTCAAAAATCCGGCAAGCAGCCTCATTAGCATCGATGATTTCGCCATTACCACACCAAAAAATGATGCCATCCAGAGCTTCTATAAACAGGTCCGCATATAGCTCTTCATTCTTTTTCACTTTCCGTTCAAGGCGCCGCTTACTCGTGACATCTCTTAATATACACATATAAAGACCGCTCTCATTAAGAGCACTGGTAGTAAAATCAAACTCTATAATACTTCTGCCGCTATATACTGGAAGGATTCCCCTGACACTATTATTCTTCTTTAATAGCTCCTTTTGCTTTTCTAGCTTGAAATGCTTGTTTTCCGGCACGATTTCATACAGGCCCCTGCCTATCAGCTGCTGTTTATCCATCTTTATACTCTCAGCTAATGATGGATTGACATCAACTATTGTCTCCTCGCTGTCAAAAATTAAAATTCCATCTTTTGAGTGAGAGAATAAATCATATCCAGATGAATTGTCATTAGTCAAAATGTTATTTTCCTTTTCCAATGTCTCAATCCTGGCATAGAGCTTCCTGATTTCCTGATTCATAATGACCACTCTATTTCCTCCTATTGGGATTTGCAATTAATTAAATATTTCTACAAAATAAGACTAAAACCTTTAAATCTCAGGGAAAACTATCTTAAATTATTTTTTTATTTAAGTGCTCTGGATAGAAAGGAAGAGGCATACCCTATCATGAGTATGCCTGGATTTTACAGTTTAAATTTTGCAATCATTTCATTTAATTGTTCTGCCAATTCCGACAGAGACAGTGCATTATCTGAAATTTCCTCCATTGAATGGTTAGTCTGAGCCATTGATGCACTCGTTTGTTCGATGCCTGCAGCAGATTCCTCAGATACTGCAGCAATATTGCCAATAGACTGGTTCATATGTGAAGAGTTAATTGATACCTGCTCGAGGCTGCTGGAAATATCGCTGACATTGGCAGACATTGAGTTAATTGCCTCATAAATTTTCTGGAATGTTTGTCCAGTCAGTTGTATTTGCTCCGTTCCCTTTTCAACCTGTACATAGCCTGTTTGAAGTGACACGGCTACACTGTTTGACTCTGTTTGTATACCTCCCACAATCCTGGTGATATCCGATACTGAATAGGATACCTGCTCAGCCAGCTTTCTCACCTCATCTGCCACAACTGCGAAACCTCTTCCGTGCTCACCGGCTCTGGCGGCTTCAATTGCTGCGTTTAATGCGAGCAGGTTGGTTTGGTCAGCAATTTCCTTTATAACTTTAACCAGCCTTGAAATTTGTTTGGTCTGGTCATCCAGCCCATTAACCTTGTCCACAGACGACTTCATAATCTGATTAATTAATCCCATTTGTTCCTGGGATTTTTTCATAAGCTTGTTTCCATCCTCAGTAAGCGTTAGCACTTCTGTGGAAGCACCCTTGATTTCATTCCCGCTGTATGCTGCTTCTTTCACTTTTTCCAGGTACTCGTCCATCAATAAAGACAAACGTGTTGCAGATCCAGCCTGATCCTCAGCTCCTCCTGACAGCTCCTGCATGGTTGAAGCAACCTGCTGACTGGCAGCTTTCACTTCATTTGCAGCAATATTCAGTTCTCCGCTTCGTTCTGTTACATATCCGGAAACTGCATTAATTTCCTGAATCATGGTCTGCAGTTTTAATTTCATGGAATTCATGGCTCTGCTAAGCTGTGCTACTTCATCATTACCCTCATATTCTACTGAATCCGCATTGAGGTTTCCTTCTGCTATTTCATTTGAGAATTGTACAATGGAAGCTAATTTCTTTGAGATAATACGCCCTATAAAAACAATGCTCGCGATTCCAAGGATAGCGGAAACGATGATTGAAATGCCAAGTACGATCAAAGTAAGGATAAGGCTGGATTTTGCAGAAGATACAGCCTTTTGCTGATCCTCTTTCATCATGCTGCTAAGGGTATTCAATTTTCCAACCGTTTCAGAAATAATATTGTCTGCCTGCAATTTTCCAAGCCTATATTCTCTTTCATGCTGAAGTTTTACTTTTGGCTCAATGACATCATGAAATAAATTGGTGATTTTTTGATCATTTTCATCAATTTGCTGAAAAAGGTCCTTTGATTTTGCATTGCTCAGATCCGGAGAAATTTCCTCCTTTAATTTATTAAATTCTTCTGTCAGTTGGTCAAATGTCTTTAAATGTTTAGGATTGGAGTCAATGATAAAATTTCCAATCGTGCTCCCTTTATGGTGAAATGTGGCCGCTGATTCAGTAATTTTAATGGCTTTTTCTCCAGAATCCTTAACAACCTCCAGTTTTGTGCTGGCAATTGTCAGCAGAAAAAAAGTAAGAACTGTTGAAACAGTGAATAGTCCAATAGTCACGAAAAGCGCAACCCCATATTTTTGGCCAAGCTTCAGATTCTTCCACCAGCTTGTGCCAGCCATTTTATTAATAAACTTTCCTATATCAAGCTTTTTAGACTTGGTTGAATCTTTTCGTTCCTTCTTTCCTGATTTAATTCTTCTTACCCCTTTCAAAATAATTCCCCCTTTGTGATTAACCGGATGCGAACAATTGAACTAGCTTATCTCTAATTCTTTTTTACTATTCTTTCAATTCATTATAATAGAACAAAATAGACATTTGAAGATTATTTTTCCAATTTCTTTTAATCCGGCACTTTTTCGGACATTTCCCTTTATGATTTCCTTCAGGAAAGAGCAGCTTTTCAAAGCTTGGCAGACTATATGAACTGCTTCCAATTATCTATTACAAAAATAAAAATCAGTTAAAAAAATATGTAACAGGTTTGCAATAAGAATTCTCATCCTTACAATATATATGTTGGTTTGCCGCTATTTTTATATAACAGAGGTTCAATCAGAATGTTACAGTTATTTCAAAATTTTTTAAGTTTACTTTTTCTGTAAATAAAGCCTTCTATTTACACGAGAATTGAAGTTTGCTTCATGTTAAAGTGGGTAAAGACAGAGAGAGTATTTTTTGGGGGTCTTTAATAGAGGAGGACATATGAAACAACGTGACTTTTACTTCGACAATGCTAAGTTTATCCTGATCTTCTTTGTCGTTTTCGGGCATTTGCTCCGCTCTTTTATTGAAGATAATGAGACAATTTATACAGTATATAAAGTGATTTATACGTTCCATATGCCGGCATTTATATTGGTATCCGGTTTTTTTGCAAAAGGCTTTTATAAAAAAGGCTATATAAAGAAAATTGCCAAAAAGCTAATACTGCCGTATATCATTTTCCAGGTTATTTACTCCGTTTTTTATTACTTTTTATATAATAAAGGCACCTTTGAACTGGATCCATTTAACCCGCATTGGTCATTATGGTTCCTGATCAGCATGTTCTGCTGGAATATCATGCTTTTATTCTTCGCAAAGTATAAAGCGGTTTACTCCCTGGCTGCCGCTTTTATCATAGGGCTTGCTGTCGGATATGCAGATTGGATTTCAAACTATTTAAGTTTATCCAGGACGTTTGTGTTCTTCCCGTTATTTTTATTGGGATACTACTTAAAGAAAGAGCATTTATATGCTCTATTCCAGCCGAAGTTCAGAATTAGTGCGTTTGCTATTTTTGCAATGGTATTTATCGGTTTTTATCTTTATCCTGAAGTGGATTACAAATGGCTGCTTGGATCGAAGCCATATACTGAAATGGGAACAGCATCCATTGGGGCAGTCTTTACGAGACTCGGCTTTTATATCCTGAGCTTAATCATGGTATTTAGCTTCTTTGCTTTCGTACCGCGCAAACAATATTTCTTTACTAACTTAGGGAAAAATACACTTTATGTCTATCTGCTGCATGGGTTCTTTGTTCGGGTATTCAGAGAAAGTGATGTACAGGGCTTTTTCAATAAACCGGAAAACTTCCTGCTGCTTGCCGGCATATCGCTGCTGCTTACTTTGCTTCTATCAAGCAAATTGATTACTTCATTTGCACAGCCAATCATTGAACTGAAGACTTCACAGCTTAAAAAGCTGAAAGATAAATCAAGGGTTTATGCAAGATTTTATCGTAAAAAACTTACAAGTTAGATCAGAAACCGGTCATGTATTAATGGCCGGTTTTAACTTTAAGCATAACCATTGACCATTTTTGATTATGGGATTATAATAAGTAACTGTGTTACCAATTTAATTATGCCATCATGTCTCAGTAGCTCAGCTAAGCGTAAACTTCACTGAAATACTTCTCTGTAGCTTTGTTTCGACGCATTTGCTCCTTGTATAGGCTTGCAGAGGAAGAAACAGGATATGCAAATCATATTTGTACTGCAAACAATTTAATTATTCCAACATGTCTCAGTAGCTCAGCTGGATAGAGCGACAGCCTCCTAAGCTGTAGGTCGTGAGTTCGAATCTCGCCTGGGACGCTACAAAAGAAAAGCGCGAAACCCTTTTATATCAAGGGTTTTGCGTTTTTTATTTTATTCAATTTGAGTATTCATAAACCTTTGAATTCCAAGTTTGGGGTCGGTTTGGGGTCGGAACGAAATTTTTTCCTAATTAACTGCTCCAGGCCGCTTAATTTCTACAGTTATATTTGGCTTTATCTTTAGTGCAGAATACTTCTCACTTAATTCTCCATTGCTTAAATGAGAATATTTCCTTAAACTTTTTATTTTTCTTCCAATTCCTATGGGATCTGTTTCTAAAATTTTTAATTCCTCAAGAATTTTCTCGAATTCATTTTTAAGTTCTTCACCAATCAAGCGCTCTAATTTTCTTGTTGATTCTTTATCAATTATGGAAGCGGATGGCTGAGTTTCTAATATTGAAACTGAAATAGACGCGTTTAAGTTTACTATTTCATTATTAACTACCTCAATTTTCCCGTGATAATTGATAGGGTGTAAGGTAATTTTATACTTTTCATTTTCTGCATTCTCAGAGATAAGTACTCCAGTTTTCTCTAATTTATCAGAAGGTATCGTTAAGGTTAAATCCCCTAAGAAAGCATTTTTGTTAGTGAAATGGCCCGATCACTTTTTCATCTTTGGAAATGAATTCGGCAAGCCCATACGTCCGGACAGTATCGGCCAGTGGTGGCGAAGATTCACCCAAAAACATGACTTTAAACATATTCGCTTTCATGATCTTAGGCATACTTCAGCAACCCTACTCATTAGTGAAGGTGTTCACGCAAAAGTAATTAGCGAAAGATTAGGACATGCAGATATTTCTACTACAATGAATATTTATGGCCATGTTTTGGAAGAGGCTGATAAAACTGCTGCAAGTCACTTTGATAAATTTTTCGAAAAGAAAGCATAGGAAATAAATGGGAGTATTAATGTATGTAAATAAATAAGGCATTAATCCTATTTGGCATTAATCAAAGATGGATTAATGCTTTATTATCAAACTAATGCGGCGGTTTAGTTTAATAATAAATTGCCAAATTTAGTTTACATTTTGCGTAAGCTGTCCCCTAAAGTAAATGTTTCCATCCGAAAGATATGCTTCCCACAACTTAAATGATAATTTTTCATGTAAAAAAACAACAGAAACGTAGCCTATAGCAACTGTAGGATTACACCTATATAACTTTTATTTAAATTACAAAAAAAGGAATAAATTGAAAATTCAGGTGATACCTTTAGAAATTTCATTCGTCTAATTGGTAGAAAAGGAAAAGGAGGTTAAATTAGGAAATTTTAACTTTATTAGTATCTAATTCTTTTGATTGATTGTAGAGTGTTATTTTTTGGAATATAATTCAAGGACGATTTAAATTTTGAAAAAAACAAAAGCTTTTTTATGTGCCCTTTCTTTATCTTTGGCGTTTTCCCCCATTGGAGCAAACTTTGCATCTGCAGAAAATCCTCATGCACAATCGAAAGGTGTTACTTTAAATCATGATAATGGGCCACACGACTTTTCATTTAAACATGAGGGAATAGATTATAAGGTAAAAAGTGTTCATGATGATAAATTTATTACCACGACTATTCAAGACGACAAGGGATATCAAGAGTTCGAAACCAACAAGTCCAACGGATACGTAAGCGTTTCCAGCGATTACCTTAGTGAAGAAGAAATTAAGGATTTAGAGAAATCTACCAATAGTATGGTTGTTGAGGTGGATGGTAAGGAAATCAATGGTTTTGTCACAAAAGGGCATGCCCCAACCCCAACTAATAATAACCAAGTCCAAACAGAAACAATTGGGATACAAGCAATTAAAGGATCCTGGGTTTGGTCTAAGTGGAGTAACCTTACTGTTACAGTAGAAGGTAAAATGACAGTCGCTGCAATAACAGCTTATCTATTAAATCTTATTCCCTATGTCGGAAGTTTAGCAGCTCTTTTTGCAGGATTAATGGTTACTTGGAATATGAAAGTTGGATATTTTAAAAGAAGAGGTGCTACAGCTGCTGATACTGATCCAAATTATCTATGGAGTAAAATACAATTAAATTTATATACAAATAGCTCCCGAACAACATTAGTAAAATCTGAAACAGGTGAACCTTATAGAGTGCGGGTATATTAAAAGCTAGGAGGGATTAGATATGTCATATTATAGATGGCATTACATTGGTTGGTTAATTTTTGGTTTAACTCTTATTTTTTCTTATTTCATAGTTCCACGTGAACATGGTTTTAATGCTATTATCATTTTAACTGCTTTATTCGCAATCTATGACTTCTTGGTAATGTTTATGGCAAAAAGACGGGGAAACAATAATAGTAAACCATAATGCCACGAGAAAAATAGGTTAGCTGCTATATCCCTCTTCACTTTCCTATTGAGAATAAAACTTCTCAATATTAGCGTTTATACTAGACTCTGAAATTGTGGGAAAAGGTATACTGCGCTTATAGTTAGTATAGTGTTTTGAATTAAATAATATAAGCCCTTCTCCAACTTGAGAGGGGCTTTAAATATTTTTCTGAGTCTATCTCAATACTAAACAGATGTAGGGATCTTTGATTAAAACCTTAATTTAATACTAATTAATAGCTAAGATTATTAATATATACTCAAACAAATGATGTTTTAATTTAGTGCAGAGTGTTTTATAACCCTTAGGTACAAATTTAATTTGGAGTCGTTGGGGTCGATTTGGGGTCGAAACTCATCATTATAACCCAAATTCTAACCAACTCAATCCGGTTCACAGTTCAAAAATGTTGATTTAACAAGGGTTCTTCAAAGTTACCCAAAGTCTTTCCTTTTAGGATAGCCCGCCTCCTAAGCTGTAGGTCGTGAGTTCGAATCTCGCCTGGGACGCTACAAAAAAACGCCAACAAAAGTTTGGCGTTTTTTCTCGTTCTTATGATGCCAGGTGCTCACGCATTATAAATCATCTATAACAATATACGCTGCCTTAACAGGCCCATGTACTCCCACAACGAGGTTCATCTCAATATCTGCTGAATTGCTTGGTCCGGTTATGAAATTAATACATGAAGGAGCCAGCTCCCCTCTGCTCACTCTTTCCCTGATGATCCTTGCAGCCTGTGTCATGCGCGGAACCAGGGTGCTTTTCGGAATAAGGATAATGGAAGCAGCAGGCAGAAAACTGATTGACCGTCCGTGGTCTCTGCTGCTGAACAGGACTGCTGTTCCGGATTCAGCCAGAGTAATTTCACTGATGGTGATGCCGATATTTGCTTTTTCTGCGTAATCAACATTAATTTCTCCAGCAGAATAATCCCATTCATATACTTCCACTTTCTCTTTTGGCCAAATTTCCTCAAATAGCTGCGTAAGCCCAAACTGTCTATAACGGTCATCCTTCCAGGTCACTACTGGACCGCCTCCGTACTGGGCTGCAATCTCTTTAAGAGTTTCCGGCAAATTGGCGGCTTTTGTTACAAGAAGGTCAGTGTGAATTTTCGTGCACTGTGTTTTTAAAGCTTCAAGAAGCTCATCTGCATCTGCTTCTTTAAAGATGGAATCCTGTGGATTATAGCTCCATTTTGGCCTTTCAACTCCCGAAATTCTCTTTTCCCTGCCCAGTCTGCCTGCAATTTTATTTAAAAAAGCGTCCCGATTCTGAATAGTTCCGTTCACTGCTGTTCGCCTCCTTTTGGCCGGTTTTTGAACCAATCACGAAATCTTTCTTTATTAGGAGCCGGAAAATCCCTGATTTCTGTCCAGGCCTTTAAAGGCCCGGGTCCCTTGGTAATCTTGTCGCCTGATGTAAATGGATTCATGGCTGTGGGTGCCAGCTTTGACCCCAGTTTATAAAGGGAAGGTGAAGCGGCCCCCAGTCCAAAAGCCTTCATGGTCATCTTTTCCGATATAGGAGCCTTTCCTTCTTTTTCGACAATTACCTGCCGGTGTTTGTGAAGCAGCTCATGCAGAGGGATTTTGACTGGACAAGCTTCTGTACAGGCCCCGCAAAGGGTTGATGCATAAGGCAATTCTTTATAATCATCATAGCCGCCTAAAAGAGGTGACAGAACCGCTCCGATCGGGCCTGAATAAATTGATCCGTAGGAATGGCCTCCAACATGCCTGTATACGGGACAAACATTCACACAAGCAGCGCAGCGGATACATTGCAGTATGGATTGAAACTCCCCTCCTAATATCGATGAGCGGCCATTGTCCACAATGACGAGATGGAATTCCTCGGGTCCATCAACATCAAGTTCTTCTTTTGGACCAGTCAAAACAGTAATATAACTCGTTAGCTTTTGCCCAACCGCGCTCCTGGTCAGCATACTGACCAGAACTTCCATTTCCTCGTAAGTCGGGACCAGCCTTTCCATGCCCATTACCGTAATTTGTGTCTTAGGCAAGGCTGTGACAAGATCTGCATTTCCTTCATTCGTCACTAATGTGATTGAACCGGTTTCCGCAACTGCGAAGTTGCAGCCCGTAATGCCTACATCGGCAGTTAAGTATTCGTGGCGAAGCATTTCTCTCGCATGCCATGCAAGCTCTTCCGGCTTTTCTGTGTTCTGATAGCTTAGTTTTTCTGCAAATACATCCCGAATCTGCTCTTTATTCTTATGAAGGGCAGGTGCCACTATATGTGATGGCGGGTCATGGTCGTCCACCTGGAGGATATATTCTCCCAAATCTGTTTCAATGACCTGGCACCCCGCCTCTTCCAATGTGGCGTTTAAATGGATCTCTTCGGTTACCATTGATTTTGATTTAACCACTTTTCTTGCATTTTTCTTTTCAATTACTTCACGTATATAAGCAGAGGCCTCTTCAGCAGTTTCAGCAAAGTAAACGTGCCCTCCCCTTTTAGCTACATTTTCGCTGAGCTGGTATAAGTAAAAATCAAGATTTTCAAGAACATGCTGGCGAATTTCTTCTGATAGCGAACGCCAATCTTCCCAATTCCCAAGTTCTGCGGCAGCATCAAGCCTTCTGGTCTGAAGCCTTTCCTGTGCACCTGACACTGCCCCTCTCATAAAGGAATTGCTTATTCCGGAATCTACACGATCCTTAAAGTCGTTTGTTCCTATTTTCATAGCCATAACTATTCCTCCTGTAACAAAGCATGTCCATTAATGACTCAGCGGCAATTCAACACTTCGGCAATATGCATAACCCTTATTGGCTTTCCCTGCCTTCCGATCCTGCCTCCAATATTCATCAGGCATCCTGCGTCAGCTCCAATGAGGATTTCCGCTTCAGTCTCCTCTATATGCCCAACCTTCTCATCTACCATTTGTTCCGATATTTGAGCCATTTTCACGGAGAATGTTCCGCCAAAACCGCAGCATTGCTCTTTGCCAGGAAGCTCTTCGAATTCCAGGCCCTTCACATTTTTTAATAATCTCATTGGCGCTTCTTTTACTCCAAGAAGCCTGGTCATATGGCAGGATTTATGATAGGTGGCCTTCCCATTTAATTTTGCCCCGACATCGTCCACATTGAGAACTTCAACGATAAATTGAGTAAGTTCGTATGTTTTTTCTGCAAGCTTTTTTGCCTTGGGCTCCCACACAGAGTCCCCCTTAAAAACATGCGGATACTCATGAAACATATAGGCACAGGATCCGGAAGGGGAAACAACATATTCTGCATGTTCAAAGGCCGTGATCATTCTTTTCATGGCTTCCTTCGATTCCTTCACATAGCCGCTGTTATAGGCAGGCTGGCCGCAGCAGACCTGTGATTCCGGAAAATCTATTTCACACCCCAGACGCTCCAGCAGTTCAACAGCTGCTTTGCCTGCATTTCCCTGAAACATATCTACAAGACATGTTGCAAATAGACTTACCTTCATTCATTCCCTCTCCCAGCTAAATATTTTATTTTCTACTATCTTACTATAGTTATAATACAAATTGTTGTATTTTTATAAATATTATAATAATTAGTATAGTATATCTTCCAATACATATGTCAATGTTTTACTTCCTTTTTTTTAGTCAAAAATATGATACAATTATATGATGTTTAAGTTGCTAAAAAGGGAGTTCAGAAATAAATGAAAGTTATCGCCAGTACGCTTAACGCTAAATATATTCATACAAATATAGCGATCCGCTATTTAAAAGCATATGCTCAGCCTGATTTCGATGTGGAATTAGCCGAATATACTATTAAAGATCCAATAATGAATATTGTTACAGACCTGATCCGCAAAAAACCTGATGTGATCGGATTCAGCTGTTATATTTGGAATATCGAAGAGACCATCAAGGTCATTAAGATGATTAAAAAGATAGATTCCTCCATTCATATTGTAGTCGGAGGGCCAGAAGTGACATATGATGTTGCAGATTGGATGAAGAATGTAAATGAATTTGATTACATTGTCATCGGGGAAGGTGAGGAAACCTTCAAACAGCTGCTGACGGAGCTGAACAGCACCATGAATATGGAAAATGTGCATGGTCTTGCTTTCAGGGAAAACGGCCAGGTTCGCATTAATCCACAGCGGAATAAGCTGGACTTGCGCGATCTTCCCTCACCGTTCCGCTTTGAAGAAGATATTCCTCATCTTTCAAAGCGGGTCACATATATAGAAACCAGCCGGGGGTGCCCTTTCAGCTGCCAATTTTGCCTTTCTTCCATTGAAGTAGGTGTGCGTTACTTTGACAGGGAAAAAATCAAGGACGATATCCGGTATTTAATGAAGAATGGTGCAAAAACCCTTAAATTTGTGGACCGCACATTCAACATTAGCCGCAGCTATGCCTTGGAAATGTTCCAATTTTTGATCGATGAACATCTGCCGGGAACTGTCTTTCAATTTGAGATCACTGCAGATATCATGAGACCTGAGGTAATTGAATTTCTGAATAAGGAAGCACCACGAGGATTATTCCGATTTGAAATTGGCGTACAGTCGACAAACGACTATACAAATGAATTGGTCATGAGGAAGCAGAATTTTGACAAGCTTTGCCGAACAGTCACAATGGTAAAGGATGGAGGAAAAATCGATCAGCATCTCGACTTAATTGCCGGCCTGCCTGAGGAAGATTATAATTCATTCAAAAGAACATTTAATGATGTATTTGCCATGCGGCCGGAAGAGCTCCAGCTCGGCTTCTTAAAAATGCTGAGAGGCACCGGACTTCGCTTAAGAGCAGAAGATCATCAATATATTTATATGGACCATTCACCATATGAAATATTAGGAAATAATGTTCTGTCCTTCGATGACATTATTCGCATAAAACAGGTCGAAGATGTGTTAGAGAAATATTGGAATGACCATAGAATGGATGCAACTGTTGAATATTTGGTTACAAAAGTATTTCCGACCCCCTTCGATTTCTTCCAGGAATTCGGCAGCTATTGGGAGCAAAAAGGCTGGTCCCGAATCGGGCATCAGCTTGAGGATTTATTCAAACGCCTGTTTGAATTCCTTCAAACAAAAGAAATTGATGATCTGGATATAGCTGAAGGACTAATGAAGTTTGACTATATTTCAAAACAAAAATATAAGCCCAGAAAACCATGGTGGCAGCCAAGCTTTGAGAAATCCGAAAGATCAAAGCTTTACCAGTCTCTGCTTGAAAACCCAAATCAGCTGGGAGAAAGCTTCTTAAGCCTTCAGTTGAATGAAAAAGAAATATACAAACATACCTTAAGTGAAAGATTATCCTATGATATCGAAAGGTATATTAACGAGGGAATAATTGAAAAGAAAGACTCTTTTCTTCTTGCCTATTTCGATTCAGGCTCTGAAACAGTCTCTATCTTTTCCGGGCCTTTACAATAATGGAAGAACCGGCAGAAATCTGCCGGTTTTTTAGCATTTATCTTTATTTTTCTTTTGATCTTTATCCCGGTTCATAAAAGGCAACTCGTAAAATTTTCCGGCATTTATATCACCAAACTCCATGCCGAATTCTACATTGGCAGAGCCATCCTGCCGGCTGGTTTTTCGTGGTTTATTTTGATCCACTAGGCTCTTCCCTCTCTCCCATGCTTAGAGTTGCGGTTAGCCATTTTCATCGGATTTTCTTCCTGGCTGAATTCTGCTGAAAACTCAGATTCCTGAATATTCTTCTTAGGCGTCTTGCTGTATTTTTCAACAGCATTATACTCAGCTTTTCGTTTGGCCATCCCAATCTCCTCCTGAAAAAATTTCTTCGTGTTAAATTAATTTTCATGCTTTAACACAGGTTTATTTTTAGTAAAATAAACGGTTTCATTCCTCCCTGTGTCTTCCTTATTTTGCATTCATAAATTTTTCTGCAGTGCAAAAAATAGAGTAAAAAGGAATGAGCCGCTATGACAAATAAAAAGAAGTTAAATAAAAGCATTGGCATTAACGAGACACTTCCACATCAAATTGAAGCTCCGAGCTTTAAAGACACAGGCATGAAGCTTCAGCCTCCTTTCAAAAATTCTTTTGGCGTAACTATTGGGGACAGTCATTATTCCTCAAACAGTTCACCGCTGGAAAACTGGAGTGATGAAACAGACCCTGCAGTTATGGCTGGAGACGAATGGATTCATCCTACAAACGATATCGGCTGGAATACAACGGAAAACAAGGAACTCCTTGAAAGCAAAAAACCGCCTCAAGCCTATCCTTTCATGCATCCGACTAAGGATGTCAGCCGCGGAACAGATTGAAAAAAAACGCCATGCCTCGAAATAACTCTTAAAAAAAGCAGTCCGGAAATACTATTCCGGGCTGCTTTTTTAGCCAATGATAACTCGCTCTTTTGGATAATGGTAATTTGGCTTTTTCTCTTTGCCGCCTATTATGAATAAGAAAGAAGTTAAACCGATTCTTCCAATAAACATTAAGGCCATTATGATGCATTTCCCGATAATGGACAATTCAGGTGTAATTCCTAATGATAATCCTGTGGTCCCAAAAGCTGAGCAAACCTCAAAGATAATTTCAATGAGCTCAAGCTGCTTTTCTGTAATGCTTAAAATGACTACAGAGAAAAAACACATTCCTATAGCAAGCAGCGTGATAGCAAGGGATTTCAGTACATCATCTTCATGAATTTCCCTTTTAAATATCTTTATATCCCGATTTCCTTTTGCAAAATGATAGATGAAAAGGATATTAACCGCAAAAGTCGTTGTCCTTATGCCCCCTCCGACAGAGCTTGGAGACGCCCCGATGAACATTAAAATACTCATTATAATGAGTGTGGGCATTGTAAACTCATTTACATCCATGGTTGATAAACCGCCGCTCCGGGTGGTAGCGGATTGGAAGAATGCATAAAAAAAGCTTTCATGCCAGTTCATATCCTTAAAATATTGATTGAATTCCATGACAAGCAAAATAACAGTTCCAAATACAAGAAGAGCTGCATATGTAACAGTTGTCAGTTTGGCAAATAAAGAAAATCTGAAAGACTGTTCCTGATTCCATTTATTGCGGAATAGATATTCTTTTAATTCGATAAGAACAGGAAAGCCTATAGCTCCTAAAGTAATCAGGATAACATTGATAAGCTGCACGAAATAATCGCCGGCAAATGGTTTGAGAGATGCTCCTGTTATATCCATGCCTCCGTTAGTTGTGGCACTGACAGATGTGAACAGCGCATGCAGAAATGCCTTATCCCACGAAGGATAATATTTAAGAAAATGAAAGCCCAATATGAGTGCACCAAGGGTTTCAATCACCAATATTATTTTAATAATTTCTTTTACTAAATGCACAAGCCCTGACAAGGCATACTGATTATGATCCACCATAATAAGGCGGCGTCCCCTTAATCCGATCCTGCGGCCCAGCAGGAGCCAAAAGAAGGTGCCCAGCGCCATGATCCCTATTCCGCCAAACTGAAGTATGAACATTATGACAAAATAACCAAAAACACTATAAGTTTCTGATATATTCACCACTGTCAGACCGGTAACACTGACTGCACTTACAGCAGTGAAGACCGTATCAATAAATGAAACCTCCACTCCCGGCTTATGTACAGCCGGTATCCTTAATAAAAGTACCGATACGGATACTGCCAATAAATAATATCCGGATATTACTTGGGCAGGTGTTAGTTTATCCAGCCAATTTCTTATGTCCTTCCACATATAATACCTGTCCCCTTTAAAATTTTTCTATCCCTTATCATAATGAATATACCCTGTTTTTAAAAGAGATATTAGATAATTCGCAGGAAGTTTTTTATTTATATATAATAAAATTAAAAACCAAAGGGAGACTTGATATGCTGCTGCCTGATCTGGCTGAAAAAATCATAGCTGAAGTGCGTCAGTTTCTTCAGGAAGATATCATAGTTGCCAATACCTGCGGAGTGATCATAGCAAGCACAGACGCCGGCAGAATAGGCAATTTTCATGAAGGAGCATTGCTTACTATAAAACATAAAGAAAAGCTGATTATTACCAGAAAGGATCAATCACGCCTTCAGGGTGTAAAAGCAGGCATTAACCTGCCGATCTTTTTCAAAGGGGAAACAGTTGGCGTTATTGGCATTACCGGAAATCCCGATGAAATTTCCCCATTCGCAGAGATCATCCGTAAACTGACAGAGTTGTTTATCAGCGAAAGTTACTTTGCAGAGCAGCTCGATTGGCAGGCCCGTGCAATGGAAGGTTTTATGTTTGACTGGCTGCAGACGAAGGAGTGGGATCCTGCCTTTAAAGAACGTGCTCACCTGCTGAAGATAAATCTCTCAGTGGATAGACAGGCATCGATCGCAGAATTCAGGCAAACTAGCCAATTGCTTCATCGTGATCTTTGGAATAGAATTTTATCCTGGAAGGAAGCAGGGCCCAATGATATTCTGATTCGCTGGGGAAATGATCGAATTGTCCTTTTAGCCGGGGTTTCTTCAGCAAAAAAGATCGCAGCATAAGAGAAAAGATCACACGCTTCCATCGTTTTCTGGAAAACCTGCTCGCTGCCAAAGTTAGTATCGGCACTGGAAAACCATTGCCTCCCTTTAGTTTGTCCGAATCATTTATGCAGGCAGAACGAGCTTTAAAAATCGCAAAAGACCGGGGGACCATCATATTTGATCAGGATTTGACCATAGAAATGATATTTGATGATCTTTCTCCGGAAACTAAGAAGGACTTTATAGAAAGAACCATCGGCACATTTATGTATGAAGAGGATCTTATGGTTACCCTTAAGGAGCTATTCAGGCAAAATCACTCTTTGAAAAATACTGCTGAGGCGCTGCATATACATATTAACACTCTTCATTACAGACTCAAGAAAATATCAGAGCTTTCAGGGCTTTACCCATCAAATTTGAATGATTTAATGAAATTATTCATAGCTGTAAAGCTTTTGGAGGAAGGTACAAAAAATAATTAAAACACTCCTTGATATTTGTATAATTATCTATAGCAGGGATTCCCTGCTTTTTTTATACTTAAAGAATAGATATTGCCAGCCTGCTATTAAAGGAGAGGATCTATTTGGTTGACGTACAAATAAAAGAAAAATTTATCGCCATTGTCGGCACAGAAAATTATGATGACTCTAAAGCTGGGCGCCTCGTTTATTCTTATGATGCTACTCCTAATTTCCAATCGATGCCAGATGCGGTGATCAGTCCCCGAAACGCTCAGGAAATTTCCCAGATCCTCAAAATTTGCAGCAGCAGAGGAATTCCAATCGTCCCCAGAGGATCAGGCACCAATTTATGTGCAGGCACCTGTCCCACAGAAGGCGGAATTGTTCTCCTGTTTAAGCATATGAATAAAATTATTGAAATCGATGAAGAGAACCTGACAGCTACAGTACAGCCGGGTGTTATCACACTTGATATGATTAATCAGGTTGAAGCAAGAGGGCTATTTTATCCCCCTGATCCAAGTTCAATGAAAATAAGCACAATCGGCGGAAACATCAATGAAAATTCAGGCGGACTGCGCGGATTGAAATATGGCGTTACAAGGGACTATGTAATGGGGCTGGAAGCTGTACTTGCGAACGGAGACATTATCAGAACTGGCGGCAAGCTTGCAAAGGACGTGGCTGGTTATGATTTTACCAGGCTGCTGGTTGGATCTGAAGGAACTTTAGGGATTATTACGGAAGCCACATTAAAGTTAATTCCGCTTCCTGAAACAAAAAAGACAATGCTTGCTCTCTTTCAGGATCTGGAACAAGCTGCGAAATCCGTCTCAAAGATCATCGCTGACAAAATCATTCCGGCCACGCTTGAATTTTTAGATCAACCAACACTAAAAGCAGTAGAGGATTTCGCACAAATCGGTTTGCCGACTGATGTTAAAGCTGTACTTCTTATCGAACAGGATGGGCCGGTTGACGTTGTGGAAAAGGATATGCAAAAAATGGCTGAAATCTGCCAAAGAGAAGGAGCTGTATCGGCACAGCTTGCAAAATCTGAAGAAGAAGCCGAAGCCTTAAGGACAGCAAGACGTGCGGCCTTATCGGCTCTTGCACGCCTAAAGCCGACCACCATTCTTGAAGACGCTACAGTGCCAAGATCTGAAATTGCCAATATGGTAAGAGCCATAAACGAAATTTCTCAAAAATACGGGCTTTCCATCTGTACCTTTGGCCATGCAGGTGATGGAAACCTTCATCCGACATGCCCTGCAGATGCCCGGGATAAAAACGAAATGGAACGGGTTGAAAAAGCGTTTGAAGAGATTTTTATCAAGGCGATCGAACTTGGAGGAACAATAACAGGGGAACATGGAGTAGGAGTCATGAAAGCTCCTTATCTTGAACTGAAACTGGGCCAGGCAGGGATTGATGCCATGAAGGCTGTAAAGACTGGCTTAGACCCCAATAATATTCTTAATCCCGGCAAAATTTTTGCCAAGGACAACAGAAAACGTGTGGTGGTTACACAATGACAACATTAAAAGAACAGACAATCATTCAGGAAGAATTTGAGAAGCGAATGGATGAAGATGAGCTCCTGAATTGCATGCGCTGTGGCTTTTGCCTCCCTTCATGCCCTACTTATGTCGAGTCAGGCTTTAAAGAAGCACACTCCCCAAGGGGAAGGATTGCATTAATGAAAGCTGTTGCTGACGGATTGATTGAACCGGATGAAGACGTTGAGAGATCTCTTGATCTTTGCCTGGGCTGCCGGGCATGCGAGCCTGTATGTCCTTCAGGGGTAAAATATGGACACTTGCTGGAAGAAGCGAGGGATATTATTAACCAGAATAAGAAACACTCACTTCCGGTCAGAGCGGTTCGCAATTTGGTCTTTAATGGGCTTTTCCCCCATCAGAACAGAATGAGGGCAGCTGCAGGGCTATTGGGCTTTTACCAGCGTTCAGGCCTGCAATCGGCCGCCAGAAAAACAGGGATGCTGAATTGGCTTCCAAAAAACCTCAGTGCAATGGAAAAGGTGCTTCCTCAAGTACCAAAATTAAAAGAAATGAAAAATAGGCCATCCTATTTCCCGGCAGATAAGCCAGTAAAGAAAGCCGCTTTTTTTACCGGGTGCTTAATGGACACGATGTTCCTTGAAACCAATAATGCAACAATAAAGCTTCTCCAGCTTGCCGGATGTGAAATTCATATTCCTCAAAATCAGGCTTGCTGCGGTGCTCTTCACGGTCATAGCGGTGAAAAGCAGACAGCTAAAGATCTGGCAAAACGGAACATAGAAGCTTTTGAAAAGCTGGATGCAGACTATATCATCACAAATGCAGGAGGATGCGGGGCATTCCTTATTGACTATGGCCACCTGCTTAAAGATGACCGGGAATGGCATGAAAGAGCTGTAAAGTTTTCGGAAAAACTTAAAGACATCAGCCAAATTCTATATGAACTTGAATTTCATAAAAAAGTTCATCTTGAGCTTCCGGGGCAGGTCGTAACCTATCAGGATTCCTGCCATTTGCGCAATGTCATGAAAACCTCCACAGCACCTCGTACCCTTCTGAATTCAATAAGGGGCATTGAATTCAGGGAAATGAAAGATGCAGACAGATGCTGTGGTTCTGCCGGTATTTATAATATTGTTGAATCTGAAATGTCTATGCAAATACTTGATCATAAAATGATTCAGGCCAAGTCAGCAAATGCTGCGGTGATTGCGACCTCTAATCCAGGCTGTCTTCTGCAGATGAAGCTGGGGATCGAACGGGAAGGTTTAAATCATAAGATTAAAGCAGTTCACATCGCAGACATCCTACTGGAGGCTGCCTGTGAAAAATAAACATGTGCTTATGCCGAAATATTACCACTTATGAAAACTCCTTTTTAATTCATACTACAAATACAGAGGGATGGTAACTCTGTAAGACCAATAAAAAGGAGTTGAATACAATGGCAAGAAGCAGCAATAAGCTTTTAGTTCCTGGTATTGAACAATACATGGACCAGGTTAAATATGAAATTGCCCAGGAATTTGGTGTTCAATTAGGCTCTGATACAGTATCCCGGTCTAACGGATCTGTAGGCGGAGAAATTACTAAGCGGCTTGTCCAGCAAGCTCAAGCACAAATGTCCGGCCAGAATAATCAATAACAACTTCATATAAATGGAAAAAGTCCGGAGCATGCTCCGGACTTTGCTTTTATCTTTTTCCTTTTTCCTGGTGTTTCCCTTGTTTATTTCCACTGTGATCATCTCGATGGTCCCTTTCTTTATGCTTCCCCTCAGGACCGTTTCCGCCTTTATTTTTCCAATTATCTTTTTTATCTTTATGATTTTTATCAGGTTTAATCCTTTTTTCATTGGCCCTATGGCCGCCGTTAGGAGGATTTTGATTGTTTGGGGCTTTCACCCTATCTCCCTGGTTTTTCTTATCTTTATTATTATGTCTATCATCATGATTATTCTCATGGTGATTGCCATTTCCATTGCTGTTATCAGCTTTGTTATTTTGCTGTTTAGAATGTTTATGCTGATTTTCTGATCTCTTTATCTGCCCGGGAACAGCCTTCTTTTCTTCCTTATCTTTCTTTACGCGCCAGTCTTTCTGTTTTAATTGGCTTTGAGATTTTTCAGCAGGTTTTTGTGGAGCAGTAGATGCTTTACCTGATTGTTTCTCCTTATTCACTGGCTCAGAAACTTTCTTATCGGCACTGCCAGCCTTAATTTTATTTTCTTTATACAAACCAGGTGACAGCCCTTTATCAATAGCTGCTTCTCTTTCCTCTTCACTTGCTTCCAGTAAAGTTACCTCAAGCTGCTCTTTTTGTGCCGCTTTTTTTATATCTGCTAACTCTTTCTGAATACGCTCATCCGCTTCTTTATTCTGTTCTGTATACACGGCAGCAATGACTACCTCTTTATTTTCCTTAAAATAGCCCTGCTTCTTTATCTGAAGGAGAATTTTGTCAGCCACTTCATGAATGCTGTTCTTTTTCCAGTTCTTGATATTCTGGATAATAAGTTTTCCTTCTTCATTATAAGGAATGAGTTCTACTACCTGATATTCCTGATTGACCCCTAATTCAATACTCGGATTAACGTCTATTGACATATAAGCGTACACTTCATCGTTTTGCAAAAACGGCAGAAAAGACACGATTGCGAGTATCATCGCAAATGCTGCTGCCATTATTCCTTTTCCTCTGGATAATCTAAAAATAGATAGAGGACGCGACAATTTTCCGTTTTTCAGTTCTATTGGGAAGAAGACAATTTCCTGGCCTATTGCGTATGCCTGATCTTGTTTTCGGGCACGCAGAAATTCTCCTTCCGGGGTTAATAGTGTTAAAAAACGTTCGTTTATTTCCATGATTATACCTGTTTTCACGTTTCCAACACCCCTTTGATATAATCCTTTAAAAAGACATAATCGCCAGTTAATATCAATGATATGGCAATTATATATTTTCTATTTCTCTCTATTGTTTTTCTGCTTAAAGATACATAACCCTCCAGCTGCTTTATAGGCAGCTTTTTTTTGTCAAAAAGAATACTTTTGAGTTCTTCATTTTCAACCAGAATTTTGGCTACAGTCATTGCATTTTTTCGTGCATCCGCATGTTTTGGGGATTGTTCGATCAGATCACTGAAGGTAAGGCCGAATTCCTGAAGAATCTGAGTAAACTGGACAATTTCTTCTTTCCTCAGTTCTTCATCTGTTTTTTTCCTGTAGTCTTCAATGGACAATTCGTCTTCTATAGCCGAGCTGGTTGTATCATCATCTTCCAGATTAGAGACTCCATTAAAGCTGAGATTCTGAAATTTGGATTGCTTACGGATATAATCAATAACCCGCCTTTTAATCAGCACTTCCGAAAAGCTTATGAGTGAACTTCCCTTATCAGGACTGTACTTTTGAATGGCTTCATTAAAAGCTATGAGGCCAATGCTAAATTCATCATCAGATTCATGAATATACCTCTTGCAGACTGATGATACTGTTTTAGCAATAAACGGCTTATATGACTCTATTAGCTCATTATTCAATGCTGCATTTCCCTGCTGTATTAACTTTACCGTTTCTTCGAGCGATTTTTTACGCTTTTTCGGCATAAACAATAAACCCAGCAATAGCCCCACCTCTTTTCAAAACACATTATATCATACGGCGTCCAATCCGTATTATGGGCAGGGCTAATGTAAAATCTTTAATACACTTTATTGAAACTCATATGATTTCATCTCATGAAAAAGCGGCCGCTTGTTCATTACAACTGTACGGATTCATGGAAGGGATTTGTGGGGGTAATGTAAGAAAATATTTTAAAAAAGAAAAAAGCTTCAGCACCACTAAACAATTAGTGTGACAAAGCTTTTTTAATCAATAAAACTCAACTTTGAGTGGTTGGCTTTCTCCATTTCAGGATTAACCACCTGATTAGCAGGCCGGTTACTACACCCGGAATAACAAAGATCATAGGAAGAAAGACCGGTCCGAAAAAAATCCCAAACAATTTGAGTTTTGTTGAGTACATTAGTCCTACTGTGACAAAATAGGCACTGAATACAAAAGGAAGGAATGATAATTCTTCCTTTTCCGGCATAGCACTGCGGTATGCATCCCACATTGCAAACATGTAAAGACAAGGATAAAACATGAGCCACTGATAATTAAGGACATGAACAGCTTTTTCAATTTCGCCCATAAAACTGTACATGATGGCCGAATTAAAATGGCTGTATACATTAATGATAAATTCAAGGACGACAAACAATGTCCCCTTCCAAAGCTGCCCCGCCAATAATTGGCTAAAACCCGGCAATGCAATACTCCAAAAAACCGCTTCTAGTTTACTGAGTTTTTTCATTTCATTACCACCAGCTACAAGTCGATACTTTTATTGTGCTCTGAATATTGGTCAATTATCAATTTATTTTCCAGATATTTTCCTGAAACACCATCTAAAAAATAAACTTCAGCACAAAAATAAGACCCCTTCAGTAGAAGGAGCCTTCATCAGATCTAGGAATTATCATCCCGTTTCTGGTTTTTCTTATCATCGTCATCTCTTTTTACAATTTTTAACAATTCCTCCAGCATAGCTGCCATATCATCTCTGCTGTAGGATTTGACATCAGAAGATTGAAGCTGTTTTTTGTCTTCGTCATTATCGTGATCCCAGTTTTTGTCCACTCTTTCTTCAAGCAGGTAAGCTGGCACTAAGTGGCCATCCGGTGTTGCATACATTTTATTTAATCTCCGTGTACCCTTGTCAAAAAAGCTATATACAACTGGTATGACAAATAGTGTCAGGAACGTACTGCTGATCAGTCCGCCAATAAGAGTAATGCCCATGGGCTGGTTAATTTCTGTTCCTTCTCCAATGCCAAGTGCTAAAGGCACTAAGCCAAGTATAGTTGTTAAGGCTGTCATGAATATTGGCCTTGCACGGTCCTTAACAGAAATAATTATGGCATCGTAGCTCTTAAGGCCCTGCTCTTTCTTTTGGTTAATATAATCGACAATGACTATTGCATTATTCACTACAATGCCCGCAAGCACAATAATCCCGATTATGGCTGTTAAACTAATAGGTGTTTGGGTTACGGTAAGAGCAATTGCCACACCTATCACCATGAGCGGCACAGTAAACATGATAACCAGCGGATACTTAAGTGATTCAAATTGAGCTGCCATGACAAGATAAATAAACACGATTGCCAGTACAAATGCCAGAATCAGGTCATCAATGGATGATTCCAGCAATTCTCTGTCACCGCTAAAAACGATTTCTGTTTCATCCGGCAATTTCAGATCAATAATTTCTTTATCCACTTCTTTTGACATGGCACCCATGTTTGTAGAAGACTTGTACTTTAATGTAAATTGGACAGCATCCTGCTGATTAATCCGCTGAATATTTACCGGTCCTTCTCCGCGCTCAATATTGGCTACATCATTCAGAGCGGCATAATTGCCATCAGGCTTTTTAATAAGCAATTTCTTCAAATTCTCTATATCCTGTGTGACTTCCCGATCGTACTCAACAAATACCCCATATATATTGGATTCATCATCTATCATTTGTGTAGCACGATTGCCCCGGGTTACGCCATTTACTGCCATGGCTACCTGGGCGGGAGCCAAACCCTCTTCAAGAGCCTTTTCACGGTCCACAGTTATCTGAATTTCTTCAACGGTATCCATGAGATCAGTCGACAATTCGGTTACATCCTCAAGGTCCTTCAATGCATTATAGATTTTATCAACATTCTCCTTTAAACGGTTGGGATCTGTGTCCCTCACACTAAAGGTCAGTGTATTCGGCGATGTACCTGCTGTCGACTGTGTATTAAATGAGAGTTCAGCAGTTTCATTAACCTTTGATGCAGCACTTTCCAGATCCTTTTTCACCTCATCGACAAATTCAAAGGTAGACCTTTCCCGCTGGTCCAGCTCTTTCATTTTGATATACAATTCAGCGATATTGGCATTTTTTGAGCCCCGGAAGGACCCTTCCTGTGTAGTTCCAATGAGACTAACAAATGTATCTACATCTTCTTCATCCTTTAATTCTTCCTCTAAAGCAGATACAGCCTTTTCTGTTTCTGAAAGTGCAGTGCCGTTCTCAAGCTCCATACGCACCGTAAAAAAGCCCTCATCTGCATTTGGCAGAAATTGTGTACCTACTGTGGTCAATCCAAAGCTGCCCGCTGCCAATAAAAGCATGGTAATTGCTATTACCGCTGCACGATTCCTTAATGACCACTTGATTGATTTTTCAAGTGATCGCATTAAGCCTGTTTCCTGCCTTTTTGCCTCCGTGTTTGTTCTTGGAGCCTTCAGCAGCCTGCTCGCAAGCATGGGCACTATTGTCAGGGCAACAACCAGAGATGCAAATAAACTAAAGGAAATGGTCAGGGCAAACTCCTTAAACAATTCACCGATTATCCCAGTTATAAATACTACTGGGAGGAATACGGCAACTGTCGTCAAGGTGGAAGCCGTAATTGCACCTCCTACTTCTTTTGCCCCAACACTTGCCGCCGTTTTCGGATCTTTCCCCATTGATAAATGGCGGTAAATATTCTCAATAAC
This sequence comes from Bacillus sp. 7894-2, assembly GCF_002272225.1. NCBI lineage: Bacteria > Bacillati > Bacillota > Bacilli > Caryophanales > Bacillaceae > Bacillus > Bacillus sp. 7894-2. The sequence continues at coordinate 131,445 of NZ_NPDG01000058.1, read as the reverse complement.
CACGATGGAATTATCCACCAGCATGCCTATTCCAAGCGCCAATCCGCCAAGAGTCATAATATTTAAGGTAAAATCGGAAAAATACATTAACACAAACGTGAAAATAACTGAATAAGGAATAGAGATTCCAATGATGAGCGGACTTTTGACATTTTTCAAAAAGAAAAACAGCACAATCATAGCAAAAATACCGCCAAGAATCAGTGAATTTGAGATATTTCCTATTGCAAGACTTATGTAATCTCCCTGATCGAAAAGAATTTCAGATTCAATATGTTCAAACTGTTCCTTTTCAAGAAGATTATCCAATTGCTTTATAAATTGATCTGAAACCTCTGCCGTATTAGCATCGGACTGCTGCAGGACACTCAGTAAGACAGATGGAGCCTGGTTTGTGCGCGTGATGGTGCGATCATCCTGGCTGGCCAGCTGAACCTCTGAGATATCATCAAGGCTTACTTTATTGCCTGTTGCGGGGTCTGCTGTTACCGTAAGTTTTTTCAGTGTATCCAGGGAATCAATGGAGCTGATAATTCTGGTTGTCAGCTCTTTTCCCTCAGTCAATACAGGATCACCCGGCATTGATATATTATTGGATTCAATTACATCCACAACATCCGCCTGGCTAAGTTTGAAATCTTTCAGCTTTTCCTGGTCCAGTTCCACTCTTACTTCCTTAATGGCTGTTCCTGAGAGATTTACGCTTGCTACTCCTTCCACTTTAGATAGCTCCAGGTTCAGTTCTTCCGCAAGCTTTCTTAATGCTTCAGGCTTCTCATCTGCACTAAGAGATAATTGAATAATCGGAAACTGAGCAGGGTCAAACTTCATAAATCGCGGTTTATCAGCTTCATCAGGAAGCTGTGTCTGATCCAGTCTTTGAATGACCTCACTTTGTATTTCATCAATATCTGTAGTCCAGGAAAATTGCATCAAAATGAAGTTTGCGCTCTCCTGTGAGGTAGAGGTCAAAGTCTTGATCCCCGGCAATGTTGCCAGATTTTCCTCAAGTGGCTTTGTTACTTTTTCCACCACTTCATCGGGACTTGCTCCAGGATACGAAGTGACTACTACTCCTACAGGAGGATTAAGATCTGGTATGAGTTTTAATGGAATATTTAAGAGGGAGACTACCCCTAAAATAAGCACTAAGAACATCGTAACCAATGTAAAAATTGGCCTTTTGATTGAAAAATCGCTTATTCGCACACATTCTGCTCCTTTCAATGACTGTATGAGGTAATCTGTGATCGATGCATGTAAAAATTAACACATTTTAACTATATTAAAGCAGCTATTGCGATGCAAGCAATCAGTGTGCTGTCATTATAATTACAAAAATTACATCAGCTCGTTATCCACAGAAAAAAGCAGCCTAAGCAGCTGCTTTTTTCTATAATTTTTCGATTTTAAAACCAGTAAATCCATAGATAATGGTGATTACAGGACTGAACAGACAGAATAATGCAAATGGCATATAAGCTGTTGTTTCTACACCTAAGACACCTGTCAGAAATACTCCGCATACACTCCATGGAACTAACGGGTTTACTACCGTGCCTGCATCTTCAAGAATTCTGGAAAGATTCTTTGGATGCAGCCCGGCTTTTTCAAAAGGCTCTCTGAAAGCATTTCCTGTTAAGAGAATTGACAAGTACTGTTCGCCAAGCAGGAAATTAATCCCGATTGCTGTTCCTGCTGCTGCCGCCACTAGAGCTGACATCCGATTCAAAAACCCTTTGACCCCTTCCAGAAGAGCTGGAAGGATCCCAAGCTTAAAGAATAAACCGCCCATAGAAAGCGCGAGCAATACCAAAGAAATCGAAAACATCATGCTTTCCATGCCGCCTCTTGATAAAAGGGCGTCAACTTCCTCTGAACCGCTATTTGAAGCATATCCTGAAAACAGCAATGTCATAACTTTTTCCAAGCTGAAGCTGCTTTGGACGATAACGGCTAAGATTAATGCAGATACTATGCCAGCAGACAGCGTAATAATAGCTGATACTCTTTTAATGGCCATTATAGTCAAAATCGCAAATGGAATGAGGGAGTACCAATGTACCAACCCCTCATCCAGCAAAGTTTTTTTCAGCTGGGCAATCTTTGAGAAATCAGATGCTGCCTCCGATGGTGACAGGAAAGCAAAGATTGCCAGTGAAATGATAAACGAAGGAATTGTTGTCCAGGCCATCGTCTTGATATGCTCAAATAAATCCACCTTAACTGTCGATGATGCCAGGTTTGTTGTATCGGATAGAGGGGACATTTTATCTCCAAAAAATGCCCCGGAAATAACTGCACCTGCCGTAATTGCATCCGAGAGACCCAAAGCTGAACTGACTCCCATAAAGGCCACTCCCAATGTAGCAGCTGTTGTAAGTGAGCTTCCTATGCTCATGCCGATCACAGATGCTACCACAAATACTATGGCATAAAAGAACTTTCCATTAACAGCTTCCAAAGCCATATAGATAAATGTAGGAATCGTGCCGCTCGCCATCCAGCTGCTTATCAGCATCCCGATTAAAAAAAAGATGAAAATAGCCCCTAATCCGGACTGGGCACCTTCAATAAGCCCCTTTTCCAGCTGTGTTATAGATACTTTTCTTATTAAACCGTAGGCTAATAACCCCATTATCGCGAAAACAACCGGAATATGTGGAACTGCCCCGGCAAAAATAATCGAATAACTGATTCCGCCTAAAATGATGAAAGTGACAATGAGTGCCTCCATGGGCTTTAAATTTAACGCTGCCTGATCATGATGCATAATGTATTCCTCCTAAATTTGCCTGTAATTTATACAAACAAAAAGAGCCCTCTCGCCTATAGGGACGAAGGAGCTCCGCGGTACCACCCTAATTGATAAGCTAACGCTGCTTACCCACTTAAAAAGTATTGTCCATATTGGATGCAGTTGTATTTCGACCATTGCTGCCTGGATTTTCATCAGCCATCCAGTTTCTAGTTGCTGCCGGCAATTACTCTACTTATGCTGCGGACAAGATTTTTTATTGAGATTACACTTTCTGCTTTTTAACTTAGACGCTTTTTAGCGTTAAAGCGTATGTGTTAATACTATATTATCAATTGATAGATATGTCAATAGTAATGAGGAAGGAATATATGGAAAGCTAAAACGGCCCATAAAGGGCCGCCAGCTTTATTCCGAGTCCATCGGATTATATAGTTTTACATCAGGATTTTTTTCCTGGAACCATCTGAGTGCAAAGTCATTTTCAAATAGAAAGACATTTTTGCCGTACCGATCTTTAACCAGGAGGCTTCTTCCGCTGGAAAGGTTTTCGTTGACCTCATCGCCTTCTACCCAGCGTGCGATCTTGGAGCCCTGCCTTTCCATATATACTTCTGTGTTATATTCATTTTTCATGCGGTGTTCAAAAACTTCAAACTGAAGCTGTCCCACTGCACCCAGGAGGTATTCTTCCATTTTGACTGTCTTAAACAGCTGGATGGCACCTTCCTGAACCAGCTGCTGAATGCCTTTATGGAAATGTTTTTGCTTCATGACATTTTTAGCTGTAACTTTAACAAAAAGCTCAGGTGTAAATTGAGGGAGACGTTCATATTGGAAGTTATTTTTTCCGGCTGTTAATGTATCGCCTATTTGATAGGTTCCCGGATCATAAATTCCGATGATATCTCCGCTTACTGCAGAATCAACCGTACTTCTGTCATCTGCCATGAATTGAGTGGACTGCGCTAGCTTAATGGACTTGCCGATTCTAGGTATATTCACAGCCATGCCCCGCTCAAATTGGCCTGAACAAATTCTTAAGAATGCAATCCTGTCGCGATGTGCAGGGTTCATATTGGCCTGGATTTTAAATATAAAGCCAGAGAATTCTTCTGAAAGCGGATCAATTTCCCCTGCAGTCGAATTTCTCGGCTGCGGCGGCGGTGCAAATTGCAGGTAAGACTCAAGGAAAGTCTGTACACCAAAGTTGGTCAGTGCGCTTCCAAAAAACACAGGTGTCAGTTCTCCATTTGCAATTCTCTCTCTTGAAAACTCATTGCCTGCTTCATTTAACAGCATAATCTCTTCAAGCGTCTGATCATATAGTCCAGAATCCTTAATGGAATGGTTGCCCTCTATTTCACCTTCCTGATTTAAGGAAATAAAGCGGTCCTCTTCCTCTACTCTGAATTGCTCAATTCGATTATTAAACCGATCATAAATCCCCAGGAATTCTTTTCCCATCCCAATAGGCCAGTTCATTGGGTAAGATTCAATTCCCATAACTTCTTCCAATTCAGCAAGGAGCTCAAGGGGTGCTTTTCCCTGACGGTCAAGCTTATTCATAAAAGTAAATATCGGAATTCCTCTCATGCGGCAGACCTTGAATAATTTAAGTGTCTGCTCCTCGATCCCTTTAGCTGAGTCGATGATCATAACGGCACTGTCAACGGCTGTCAGCGTGCGATATGTATCTTCACTGAAATCCTGGTGACCAGGCGTGTCTAGAATATTTACACGTGCTCCCTCATATTCAAACTGCATCACACTGGAGGTTACAGAAATTCCACGCTGCTTCTCAATCTCCATCCAGTCACTTGTCGCATATTTGCCTGTCTTCTTCCCTTTAACTGTACCTGCATCACGAATGGCACCACCGAATAATAAGAGCTTTTCGGTAAGCGTCGTTTTACCGGCATCCGGATGGGAAATAATCGCGAACGTGCGGCGGGATAAAACTTCTTCTTTAAAATTTTTGGACATATTCGTTCCTCACTTACTTATATGAAAATTTGTTGACCAAGCAATCAATGTGTCACTAATTATTGCAATACCTTCAATTTTATCGCTCTCAAGTCAAGTTTGCAACGCATTTAAAATTGCATATTTCTTTTTATAAATCTTTTTCAGGCTTATAATAGGGAAACTAAATGCAAAAAAGGGGTTTAAAATGGATACAATTACTCATACTCTATTCGGCTTGAGCCTATATGGAGCAGTTGATAAACGCAACATGGATAAAAAATCCAAAAGAGCGTATTTGCTAACCGCTGTAGGGACAAGCCAAATTCCGGATATTGATGTCATCTCTCGCTTCTGGGATACAGAAGGACTTTATCAGATGTGGCACAGGGGGATTACCCATTCCGTTTTCCTTACCCCGGTTTGGGCCCTGCTGTTTTTGCTGCTGTCCTTCCTGCTTTTCAGAGTCAAGGATAAGAAGCTTTTTCTGCTGGGATGGCTTGCAGTTTTCATACATAATACCAGCGATTTATTTAATGCATGGGGCACAGGTTATTTGGAGCCATTTTCAACTATGAGGGTTACTTTTGGTACGATTCCAATTGTTGATTTGGTGTTTTGGATCATAATGGGAGCAGCCTATTTCTTTACAAAAAGGAATAAATCTAAATCCCCTTACTATTTTAAATTAGCATGGGCTTTTATGCTTCTTCATGTGGTAATTCAAAGCACACAGGGATATCTCATTTATAAACAGTATGATGATTACTATGAACAAGTTGCACTATCGGCAGATTTTATCCCGTGGTCTTATTCCGTTATTACAAAGAAAGATGACGAAGTGACCATATTCAATGATACTCTTTTCACCGAAAAGAGAACCCAATATGTGCTTCAATCAAAAGAAACAGCGGATTTGGACAAGTTGTTTTCGCAAGCTCCTGAAGCTAAAACTCTTTATGAATGGTCCCCATTTGTGGTTCTCGTTGATGATGATGAAAGGCTAGGGCTCTACGATCCCCGCTTTTACAGAAACGGCCAGTCATTTTTATTCGAATATATTGAAAAAAACACAGAAAGATGAGCGGTGTGCTCATCTTTTTTCGTTTATCCCCATCATTTATTTCATGCTTAGTATTTTCATGAATTTATTCCTTTTGCGCATAATAGAACTATTGGATTTACAAGCAGTTTCTCAAGGAAATAGGATTAATGCCAGGAAACACTACTACATAGTGAAGAGGTGTAAACATGAATTTTGTTTGGGGGATATTCGGAATCATTGTCGTTTTAGGAATAGCCTTCCTGCTTTCAAGCAATAGAAGGGCGATAAGTGTAAGAACAGTTGCGGGAGGGCTTGCCATTCAACTGATTTTCGCCTTTCTCGTTTTAAAGTGGGAAGGCGGCAGAAAGGGATTGGAATGGCTCACAATGAAGGTAAACGATATAATCAATTACGCCAATCAGGGAATAAATTTCTTATTTGGCGGCCTTTTTACAGATGAATCAGGCATTACCTTCGTTTTTGCACTTCAGGTTTTGCCTGTTGTAATCTTTTTTTCATCACTGATTTCCGTTCTTTATTACTTAAGGATTATGCAGTTTTTCATTAAGATCCTCGGCGGGGGACTGGCTAAGCTTCTAGGGACTAGAAAAGCGGAATCCATGTCTGCAGCAGCCAATATATTCGTTGGCCAGACTGAAGCTCCTCTTGTAATCCGCCCATTTATCGCCAATATGACAAAATCCGAGTTGTTTGCAGTTATGACAGGAGGCCTTGCTTCTGTGGCAGGATCTGTTTTGATCGGGTATTCCTTATTGGGTGTGCCTCTTGAATATCTGCTGGCAGCAAGCTTTATGGCTGCACCTGCCGGTTTGGTCCTGGCCAAAGTTATGCTTCCGGAAACGGAAGATAAAGAAGAGCCTAAAGAATTTGAGATGGAAGTGGATAGCGATTCTGCAAATGTCATTGATGCAGCGGCAAAAGGAGCAAGTGTCGGACTGGAGCTCGCTTTAAATATCGGCGCAATGCTGCTGGCCTTTATTGCTTTGGTTGCTTTAATTAACGGGCTTCTTGGATGGGTTGGAGGGTTATTCGGGCTGGAAGGCCTGACGCTCGAAATCATACTTGGATATGTGTTCTCTCCGCTCGCGTTTGCTATAGGAGTTCCATGGTCAGAAGCCGTACAGGCAGGAAATTATATTGGCCAGAAGTTAATTTTGAATGAGTTTGTTGCTTATTCTGCTTTTGCACCGGATATCCCGACTTTATCTGATAAAACGGTGGCGATCGTAAGCTTCGCCCTTTGCGGATTTGCCAATATTTCCTCATTGGGCATCCTGCTGGGAGGACTTGGCGGATTGGCCCCGAACCGCAGGCAGGACATTGCACGGCTTGGTTTAAAGGCAGTTGCTGCGGGTGCTTTGGCATCTATGCTAAGTGCCGCCATAGCCGGAATGCTGTTTTAATGAACTATGAAATATGGAAAATCCTCCCGCAGGCCGGGAGGATTTTTTTTATTTCTTAAAATAATAGATAACCGATTCATATGGCCTTAACTGGATGGTCTCCGCAGCAGAAGGTGACTGCTTATAATTGGCAAGTAAAATATCTGCTTTATATTCATCTGCTTGAATGTGTTCAGGAAGGGTAAAGGTTGTTTCTTTCCCATAAAAATTATTTACGACCAACAGTTTTTCATTATCACCATTTCGAACATAAGCAAATACATCAGGATGATATTCAGAAATGAGTTCATAATCACCATAGGTGATGATATCGTACTGCTTTCGAAGCTGGATCAGCTTTTTATAATGATAGAAAATAGAATTCTCGTCCTTCAATGCGTTTTCGGCATTGATTTCCCTGAAATTGGATGCGACATGAATCCATGGGATTCCATCGGAGAATCCGGCATTTTCGGTACTATTCCACTGAACAGGCGTCCGGGAATTATCGCGAGATTTGCTTTTGAGAATGTTAATTATTTCTTCTTCTGCCATTCCCTTTTCCTTAAGAATAGAATGAACATTCAGTGATTCTACATCTCTATATTCTTCAATCCTCTCAAACCCGGGGTTTGTCATGCCAAACTCTTCTCCCTGATAAATATAAGGAGTTCCCTGCATCATATGGATGGCTGTAGCCAGCATTTTAGCAGATTCACGATGATAGTATTTGTCATCACCATACCTTGATACAACACGAGGCTGATCATGATTGCACCAGAATAAAGCATTCCAGCCTCCCCCATTGTGCATTTCAGTTTGCCATTTGGATAAAATTTGCTTTAATGCCGTAAAATCAAAATCAGCGAGTGCCCATTTCTCTCCATTAGGGTAGTCGACTTTTAAATGATGAAAGTTGAAAGTCATACTTAATTCTTCCCGCTCGGGGTTGGAATACTTTATACAATGATCAATTGTAGTGGATGACATTTCCCCAACTGTCATACTATCGTACTTTGAGAATACTTTATCATTCATTTCATGCATAAATTCGTGAACACGAGGGCCATCGGTATAGAATTTTCTTCCGTCGCCCGGAGGTACAGAGCCGTCATCATCCGGAAAATCCTGATCTTTGGAAATCAGATTGATTACATCAAGTCTAAAGCCATCTACACCTTTTTTAAACCAGAATTCCATCATGTCATACACTTTGCGGCGAAGGTCTTCATTTTCCCAATTTAAATCAGCCTGTGTAACATCAAAAAGATGAAGATAGTATTGGCCGGTTGCTTCATCATATTGCCATGCATTTCCGCCGAATTTGGATTCCCAGTTTGTCGGCTCGCTTCCACCTTCCTTTGGATCTTTCCAGATATAAAAATCGCGGTATGGATTGTCTTTTGATTTTTTTGCTTCCTGGAACCATTGATGTTCAGTGGAAGTATGGTTAACAACAATATCCATAATGATTTTCATGTCCCGGTTATGGGCTTCTTCAAGTAGCTTATCAAAGTCTGCCATTGTTCCATATTCCTCATGGATGCTGAAATAGTCGCTGATGTCATATCCGTTATCACGCTGCGGAGATTTATAAATGGGTGTCAGCCAGACGACGTCCACACCTAATTCTTTTAAGTAATCAAGCTTGGCAATAATTCCAGGAATGTCTCCAACTCCATTTCCTGTCGTGTCGTTAAAGCTTTTCGGATAAATTTGATAAACTACTGCTTTTTTCCACCATGGTTGTTTCATTTAGAATCACCCTGTTTTAGTTTATTTAGAATAATGCTTTTCTTTTAGCTGTTAAAGAGAAGCACCTGAGTTTCGTATGGACGAAGTTTTATGGTTCTGCCAATTTGTATTTCATTGTAATTCCCAATCAGCGGTTCAAATTTTTTCTGCTGGAGGTCTGCAGGGAGTTCTGCTTCAGTGTTTCCGCCATAGAAGTTGCACATGACAAGAAGAGTCTGATTGCCGAGTGTTCTTGTATAGGCGTAGATTTCGGGATGTTGATCGAGTATAAGGTTATACTTTCCGTAAATAATAATTTCATTTTTCTTCCTGATTTCTATAAGCTTTTTATAATAATGAAAAACAGAGTCAGGGTTTTTCATGGCCTTTTCGACATTAATGTCTTTATAGTTAGGATTTACTTTTATCCATGGAGTTCCTTCCGTAAATCCTCCGTGCCTGGAAGAATCCCATTGCATTGGCGTTCTAGCATTGTCACGCCCTTTTGCATAGATGGCCTTCAGTGCTTTTTCCTCTGTCCAGCCATCGTTAAGAGCTTCTTTATAAAAGTTAAGTGTTTCTATATCTCTGTATTCATCAATGCTTGAGAAACGGACATTCGTCATTCCGATTTCTTCGCCCTGATAAATATATGGAGTTCCCTTCATCATATGCAGCAATGTTGCCAGCATCTTTGCTGACTTATCCCAATACTCTCCATCATTCCCGAATCTTGAAACAGAGCGCGGCTGATCATGATTATTAAAATAAAGACTGTTCCAGCCAACCTCATCCAGTTCATTTTGCCATTTGGTCAGATTTGTTTTTAGATCAAAAAGATCAAGGGGTTTGAGGTCCCATTTGCCATTTGGCCCGTTATCGAGACTAACATGTTCAAACTGGAAGACCATATTTAACTCATTGCGTGATTCACCTGTATACTGCCGAGCCCACTCCGGATTTACACCAGGCATTTCACCGACAGTCATTACATCATACTTCGATAAGGCCTTTTCATTCATCTCCTGCAGGTATTCATGAATTTTTGGGCCGTTTCGATAATACTTGCTTCCAGAAGCATATTTCTTCCCTGGCTTTGGTTCATCATCTGGAAGTCCCTCCACTTTGGAGATAAAGTTGACTACATCCATTCTGAACCCGTCAATCCCTTTTTCAAGCCACCAGGTCATCATGTCGTAAATTTCTTTTCTCAGTTTCGGATTCTCCCAGTTGAGGTCAGGCTGTTTTTTTGAAAACAGATGCAAATAATATTCTCCTGTACTTTCGTCAAGCTCCCAGGCAGATCCGCCGAAATTGCTGCCCCAGTTATTCGGCTCCTTTCCACTTTTTCCTTCACGCCATATATAGTAGTCCCTGTATGGATTATCTTTCGATTTCCTTGCTTCTGAAAACCAGATATGCTCGTCTGAACTATGGTTCACTACCAGATCCATAATGAGTTTGATGCCTCTTGTATGCAGCTCTCCAAGAAGCTCTTCCCAATCCTCCATTGTTCCAAACTCACGCATAATATCCTGATAATCACTGATATCATAGCCATTATCATCATTGGGTGATTTATAAACTGGAGAAAGCCAGACCACATCAATACCAAGCTCTTTCAAGTAATCAAGTCTTGAGATAATTCCCTTTAAATCTCCTATTCCATCTCCATTGCTGTCCATGAAGCTTCGAGGGTAGATTTGGTAAACTACACTCTCTTTCCACCATTGCTTCTTCATAATGCAACCTCCGGTATATTAAAATATTGAGCAAGCCTAAAAATGGCAATACCATGGAATCATAGAACTCCATGGCATCAATCATTTTATTTAAGCTTTTCTAAATTTCGAGAAAGCTAAAGTTAATACAAACGGCACAACTAGGGCAATCCCCATTCCGATAAAGAAAGCACCCCAGTTTTCCGCAAAGATGGAGAAGAATGCCGGCAAGCCGCCTACTCCAATTGACGGTGCCTTAACACCATTTATAGTGATGAATATGCCTGCTGCAGCTGACCCAATAATCGCTGCAAAGAACGGATACTTAAAGCGAAGATTAACCCCAAACATCGCCGGCTCCGTTACACCCAGCCACGCTGAAATGGAAGAAGTGAGCGCAAGCCCTTTCAGCTTTTCGTTCCCTTTGCTTAACAGCATCATGGCAAAAGCGGCTGAACCCTGTGCAATATTGGATAGTGCCACCATCGGCCACAAAAACGTGCCGCCAATGCTGCCGATTAGCTGAAGATCGACTGCCAGGAATGTATGATGCATGCCAGTGATAACAAGAGGTGCATATAATCCTCCGTAAATCAAGCCTCCAAGGGCCGGAACAGCATCAAAGATTCCGACAACCCCATTTGTAATCCAGCTGCCAATCGTGAATGTAATTGGTCCGATGGCAATAAAAGAAAGAAATCCGGTAATAAGCAAAGCGATTGGCGCGACAGTCAGAAGCTGAAACGCATCAGGAATTCTTTTTCGCAGAAATACTTCTATCTTAGCCAAAACATATGAAGCAAATAATACAGGCAACACTTGGCCCTGGTAACCTACTTTTTCAATTTCAAGACCAAATAAATTCCACTTCGGGACTTCCTCTGCTGCACCATAGCCCCATGCATTTAAAAGATCAGGGTGCACCAGCATCAAACCAAGCACCATACCAAGAAGCGGACTGCCGCCAAACCGGTTTACAGCACTCCATCCAATCAGGCCTGGAAGAAATACGAAAGCCGTATTGGCAATCAGGTTAATGATGCTCGCCAGATCAGCCCAGTTTGTATAAACATCAACAAACGACTTATCATCGAAGAAAATATCCGGGGCTGTCATAATGTTGTTGATTCCCATCAGCAAACCAGCTGTTACGATAGCCGGGAGGATAGGAATAAAAATATCAGCCAGTGTTTTAATTCCACGCTGCAGGGGATTTAAGTTTTCGGCAGCTGCACTTTTGGTCTCTTCTTTTGACGATTCACCAATACCGGTTGTATCTGTCATTTCTTTATATACTTTATCAACGAGGCCTTGTCCAATCACAACCTGGAATTGTCCATTGGTGGAAAATGAACCTTTTACAATATCAATATCTTCGAGCTTTTCTTTATTGACTTTTCCTTCATCTTTTAATGCAAAACGCAGCCTTGTTACACAATGAGTGGCCGCAGCGATATTATCCCTGCCCCCGATAGCTTCTACGATTTGCTCTGCTGACTCTTTATTTGTGGCCATTCTACGCTCTCCTCCTGTTACCGTTTTCATATTAAAGAAAAAAACAGTTTTAAGGTTCTCATTTATCGTTCTCGATTTTTATAAATCTATCCATTACACACAAACTAACTTGTATATACATGAACTGTTTACGCTTTCATTTTATCCTGTATATACATGTTAGTCAACTATTTTTTATTTTCCTTCTTTTATATACCCATTCACTCGGTTTGAAAGCCATAAAAAAGAAAAACCGGCTTCGAGACTAATCGTCTGCAAAGCCGGTTCTAAACCAGTAGGCTATTTTCTTTTATCATTATCATCATCATCATCTTTAGTGAGATCACGGGTAGATTTCTTAAATTCTTTTAAGGTCTCCCCGAATGCTCTCCCTATTTCAGGAAGTTTTTTAGGACCAAAAATAATAAGAGCAAGAACCAGGATGAGAATTAAGCCTGGAATACCGATGTTTGATAACATGCTGAACACTCCTTATATATCATATCGCTTGAAACAGCAGTAATCATGTTCATTGTCCATTATAGGGGATTGGCTCATAAAATCATAGTATGAGATATTTTTATAAAATCTATAATAAAAATCTGCCGTACTGCTTTTTCCATTTTTTTCTCCTGGTTAAATGTTTATGTCATGTCAGGTATGCGGTAAATAATAGATTATAACTGTTTTACGAATTATCAATATAGGAGTGATGGCTATGCCTGACATAGAAACGAAAGATTATAAGGACGGCTATAAAAAATTTTCTTCCAGGGCAAAACGTTATGCGGAGGATCCTGAAAAAACAAAAGGTCTGCTAAACAAGGCTACACTTAAAGCTGAGAAAAACAAATCTTCGTTAAGTGATATATGGGAAAAGTTTCAGCTGCTGATCGATTTAGTTAAGGCATGGTCAAAAGGCGATTACCGGCATATCTCCAAAAAATCAATTATCTTTATTATTGCATCCATCCTATACTTTGTCTCTCCTATCGACCTGGTTCCAGACTTTTTAATTGGAATGGGTATTCTTGATGATGCAGCAGTACTTGGTTTTGCCGTCAGCCAGATTACAGGTGAACTTGAGAAATTCAAAACCTGGAAAGAAAGCCGGACTATTGAAATGAAATAACTTTCAAATGGTGTCCATTTTGATATTGTCTGCTATAATAAATCAAGGAAAGTATTCATGCCTTTTAAAATTAAATAGCAAGAAATGTAGGGGAACCGGTGTGCCGGTTGAGACTTCATCCTTAAGATGCTGACCCTTTGAACCTGATCTGGCTAATACCGGCGTAGGGAACATATTCTTAAACATATTAAAATGTTTTTTATATGCGTCCCGGTTTTATGCCGGGGCGTTTTTTATTTTTTCAGGGCAGACTAATATCAACTTTCCTTATTACATAAAAGCTTCTGGGGGGTTTCTCTATGAAAAAATGTTTAGCAGCTATTTCTGCGCTGCTGCTGCTAACCGGCTGTGCCGGCAGCGGTCAGAATGCTGAAACTGGAAATGAAGATGCAGGCAGCAAACAAGAATTGAAAGAAGTTACTGTCGTACTGGATTGGACACCCAATACCAATCATACCGGCTTATATGCCGCAAAAGAAAAAGGCTATTTTAAAGAAGAAGGGCTCGATGTCGAAATTATCATGCCAGGCGAAGCAGGTGCAGATCAATTGACGGCATCAGGCAAGGCTGATTTCGGTGTCAGCTATCAGGAAAGCATTACAGAAGCCCGTGTACAGGGTGTGCCGCTGGTATCAATAGCGGCTGTCATTCAGCACAATACTTCCGGTTTTGCATCCCCTGTCGAAAAAAACATTAAATCACCGAAAGACTTTGAAGGAAAAACGTATGGCGGGTGGGGAGCTCCTTTAGAAAAATCAGTAATTGACTCCCTAATGAAAAAGGAAAATGCGGATGCGGAAAAGGTGTCAATAGTTAACATGGGAGATGCAGACTTTTTTACGGCGGTTAAAAGAGATATAGACTTCGCATGGATTTATTACGGATGGACAGGTGTAGAAGCTGAGCTTCGGGGGGAAAAGATTAATATGGTCTACCTCACAGACTACTCAGAAAAACTGGATTACTACACGCCTGTTCTCGCTACCAGTGAAAAAATGATTGAAGATGATCCGGAAACTGTCAAAGCATTTGTAAATGCTGCAGCTAAAGGATATGAATTTGCAATCGACAAGCCGGGCGAAGCAGCTGATATTCTGTTAAAGAATGCTCCAGACCTGGATAGCGAATTGGTCAAAAAGAGTCAGGAGTGGCTATCCCCGCGCTATCAGGACGATGCTCCCAGATGGGGAGAACAAAAGCTTGAGGTCTGGGAAAACTATGCAGACTGGATGCATGAAAATGGTCTTTTAGATAAAGAATTAGATGCCGGCAAAGCATTTACAAATGACTTCCTGCCGGAATAAGGAGAGTTTATGAAATGGCAAACGCACTTGTAAGCATTCAAATCATACCAAAAACAAAAGATGGGGAAAGTGTTATTCCTTACGTTGATGAAGCAATCAGTATCATTCAGCAATCCGGCGTTAAGTACGAAGTGCATCCCCTCGAAACAACGATGGAAGGCGATTTAGAACATTTACTGAAAATCATTGCTGACATGAACAGAAAAATGATTGAAATAGGAAGCAGCAATGTAATCTCACAGGTTAAGATACTCTATCAGCCCGATGGTATTGAAATGAGTGATTTAACGGAGAAGTACCGTCCATGATCAATGTGCTAAGGAAAGGATGGAGGCCGGCTGCGGTTCTCCTCCTTTTATTCATTTTTTGGGAGCTGGCGGTAAATCTGGCAGGAGTCCCTGCATGGCTCCTGCCTCCACCAACAGATATCATTCAGGAGGCGGTTTTGGGCTGGGATGGCTTCCGCCCGCATCTTCAATCGACAGTCCAGCTTTCCCTTTGGGGATTTGCGATTGGCACTGCATTCGGATTGCTTACAGCTGTAATACTGCACTTATTACCTTTTATTAGGGAGTCTGTTTACCCTCTCCTCATCCTTTCACAGAATGTGCCAATAATTGTTCTGGCTCCTCTGCTGGTTGTCTGGTTTGGATTTGGCCTTCTTCCAAAGCTTATTGTCATTACGCTGGTATGCTTCTTCCCCATTACTGTTGCAGCATTGGATGGTTTTCGGCAGACTCCGGGAGAACTCAGGCATTATATGCTGATGGCAGGGGCCGGCAAAGGACAGCTTTTTTGGAAGCTTGAGCTTCCCCATTCCCTTCCATCTTTATTCTCCGGGCTAAAGATCTCTGCAACCTATAGTGTGATGGGTGCTGTAATATCTGAATGGCTCGGAGCTAAAGCCGGAATAGGGGTTTATATGACTCTAGCCTCTTCTTCATTTCGGACAGACCGTGTTTTTGTAGCCATACTTGCGATTATGCTGTTAAGTTTGCTGCTTTTTGGAGGAATATTACTGGCAGAACGTTTGCTTATTAAATGGAAGTCCAGGGAGAGTGACGGGAAATGATACAATTAGCGGTTAATTCTCTAACGAAAAGTTTCGATTCAAATCAGGTTTTAAGCAATTTGAGTTTTCAAGTAAATGAAGGAGAGTTTGTTTCGATTTTAGGTCCATCAGGCAGCGGAAAGAGCACCATCTTTAACCTGATTGGCGGGATTCTCCTGCCTGATGAAGGGTCCATAACTCTTGGGAATGTTGAGATCACCGGCAAACGCGGTTCAATCAGCTATATGCCCCAGACACCTTCCCTGTTGCCATGGAGAACCATCCTTCAGAATGTACTGCTTGGCCAGGAAATTATGGGGACAGCGAATCCGGAAGCAGCCAGAAAAATGCTTCAAAAAGCGGGACTCGGTGACTATGAAAATGCATTTCCGCATGAATTATCAGGAGGCATGAAGCAAAGGGCCGCCTTTATCCGGGCACTATTAAGCCCGCAGCCAATCATACTGCTGGATGAACCTTTTTCAGCTTTGGATGAGCTTACCCGTCTTGATATGCAGAAATGGCTTCTCGATATTTGGAATGAACATAAGCCGACGATTCTGTTTGTCACTCACAATATCGAAGAAGCCATTTACCTCTCTGATCGAATATTAATACTCGGCAGCAAGCCTGCTAAAGTGCTTCAGGAATATACAGTGCCTTTTGGGCGGCCGCGAATGGAGGAAATTTTCCTGGATGAAAATTTCCTTGAATGCAAAAGAAGCATCCATCATGCACTGAAAGAGCTGTCATTTTAGTCAGACTAGTTAAAATATACCAGCCGTATATAATCACATCGCACCATTCCTAATTATGGAAATATAGGTTAATCTTATATTGGACAATACTTTTAGGAGGTATGTGATGAAAAAGTATATTTTCTTATTCTTGACTATTTTACTAGTTTTCTCAGGCAATGTTTCTGCACAGCCCAAAAGTAATTCGGCAGGTTTGACTGAGAAAGATTTCATGAAATCCGTGTTAAAATCTGATGAGTTTAAGGAATTCAAAGCTTCTATATTAAAAGATGCCTCCACCCAGCCAAAAGCTCTTATTGATGAAAAAGGAAAACAATATGGCTGGACAGTGCAATATGAAATTGAATACAACGAAAAAAACATTTCCTTAGATGAAAAAGCTCTTGTAAATTTCTCATCCCTTCTATCATTCTCCTTTGAGTCCGGGAAGGGATTAAAAGTGTGGCTGGTTGATTACAGCAGGCTTATTGAGGAACAGGCTTTTTACGTAAAAGACTTGAAGTCTGAAAAGGAGACAAAAATAGATATATCCAAAAACCGCACCTTTACTGATTATTTAACAGAAGTAGAATTGAAAAAAACACAGCTGATTAAAGAAGCGGCCAAAAGCAAAACAGTTTCTTCCGATAAAGCCACAGCATCCGCCCAGCTATGCTACTACTGTACAAAGTATGAATGGCGCGGCGGATATCCCTGCTCATCCGCTAACACTGAGTCTGAAGCTTCAGTATCATTCCAGCTTGAAGAAAACGGGCTGAATCCGGATTCTGTGGTCATTGAATGCTATGTTCCCCGCCATAAGGTGTGCGTTGACGGAGAATGGAGAACCTATTGCCCTATACAATGAAAAGAACGGCTAAGCGAATCGCTTAGCCGTTTTTGTTATCCTTTCGTGCCTGATGCGATATTCGAACCCCTTACAGGAGTCAAATTAAGGAGTGTTCTGAATGCTTTGTGCGATTGCCTCTAAAGACTCGATAAATATGGCACCTTCTCCGGCAGGAACTGAATAAATTTCTTCACTGTCAATTAGCTTAAAGTAAACTTCGCCTTGCTCGTTCCAGACTTTCATCTTTACCGGTTCTTTTCCCTTTAAATTAAATTGGATATCATAGATTGGTTTGGCATCAATGACTGCCTCTGAAGGGATTGCCGAATTTATCGCATTTCTTGCCGTTTTTTCCCACTTTGGATCTTTTACTGTCGCGGTTTCAGCCGTATACTTTCCATCGGCAGAGAAGGATTTCTCGGTTTCTGATATAGCAATAGTGGTTTGACTTATAAAGCTGTTTCCAAGCATCTCTGAACTGCTGCTGCCTCTTGTCATAGAATCCTCAGAAAAAATAATGAAAGCGAACATAACACAAGCAGCCATTACAGCGGCAGCAGATAAAAATCTCGGGAAAATAGCTTTCTTTCTTTTAGGTTTTTCCTCTATGCTCCTCAATATTTTTTGCAGACTCTCCTGCTTTTGCTTTTGAGACCGCGGAATACGTCCCAATTCTCGAAAGGAATTATCGGATCCGAATGAGCTCTTCATGGATTTCCCCCCTTTTCTGCAATTCTTTTTTTAGCGCTGCGAGTGCCCTGGATGTGGTGATTTTCACTTTATTTTCGGACCAATTCAAGATTTCAGCCGTTTCCCTTATGGAAAACTCCTTTATTTTTCTCAAAATCAGCACTTCTTGGTAGCTCAACTTCAAATGGCGGATTGCTTCATATAAGAGTGTCACTTTTTCACCCTTAATCATTATCTCTGTAGGAGTATCTTCATCTGATTGGAGCTGGAATTTTTCTATTGAGAAAAATTTGAATCTGCTTTTTTTGCGCAAATAATCAATGGCTACATTTCTTGATATCCTGACAAGCCACGTAAAAATCTGGGACTCCCCATTAAATTGATTCATATATTTGTAGGCTTTGATAAAGGTGTCCTGTGTCAGATCTTCCGCCACTTCTTTATCATTTACGAGAAGAAATATGTATCCATAAATTCGATCGCTGTACTCGCTGTATATATCTTCAAACACTTCTGCCGATATTCTCTCCATTGTGGCGCCCCCTCGCATATTATTAGACGAATAAGAATAAGAAAAGAAACACTTTTGCATTGTTTATGTAAAATATTTAAATCTTCTATAAAGCAATCCATAATATCAAATCCTGTTCGTTTATCCTATATCTCAAAATAATCTGGTTCTTTAGCATTAAATTTGAAGAAATCCTGAGAAAGCGCCTTTTGAACTGTAACTTTTTTCAATCCATTTTATCAGTGGACAAATGAATAAAGTTTCACTCCAGACTACCCAACTTTGAATCTCATTCTTGATATTTCGGGTCATAAGGTTCTTTCATGCCCCTAACCCTTTTTAATCATTTTATCATTCTGGAAAAATACCGCCTCCCTCCTTTTCCTTATTTTTCCCAAGATAAATTTAAGTAAATGGAAAAGCGGTACTTTTAATCTATAAATAACCATAAAAAGTTCATTCTTTAAGCCTGTAACCCTGAGTGAACTATGTAACCTTGTAGCTATTTTAATAAAACCATTGCAAAATACTTTGTTTTTCGACAATCTCCTGCCTTTAATTTAGCTAAAGTACAAGGTAGCGGAAGGGTTTTCCATTTTTGGAAAGTACCCATAGGAGGTGGTTGAGTTCTTCATTGCTAACTAGCACTTTAATATGAATTAACAAAACAAGGAGGGAATTTTTTGAAGAGAAAAAGGAAAACAATTAATCGCATTCTTTATGTAATGCTGACAGCTTTTCTGATTTTGCCGCTGATGTTCCCAAGTATGGGATCGGCAGAAAGCAAAAGCTCTCCGCATACTTCAGTTAAGAAAGCTGCACCTCAGACTGCAAAAAGCAAAATAAACAGCTCACTGCTTAAACAATTTGATAAAGAAGATAAAGTAACATTTCTAATAAAGTTCAAAGAACAGGCTGATGCTCCAGCAGCGGCCAAAAAGGCTGAAAAAGCGGCTGCATCACAAAAACTGACAGCCTCTAAATCAAAATACATGAAACGCTCTGCAGTCCTATCCTCACTAAGATCTACAGCTATTGAAACTCAAGGCCATGTCGCTGATTTTCTTCAAAAACAGGAAAAAGACGGCAAGGCAAAAGATGTTCAATCCTTCTACATTGTCAATGCAATTGCAGTAACAGCTACAAAAGACGTTATGGAGCAAATCGCAGTATTCCCTGAAGTAGAAAAGATTCTTCCAAATGAAACAAGACAGCTTCATAAACCTGTTAAAGAGGCCGAAAAATCTCTTAAAACACAAGCAGAAACTAGCTCGATCGAATGGAACATCGACCGCGTCGGAGCTCCTGCTGTATGGGAAATGGGAATTGACGGATCCGGTACAGTCGTTGCATCCATTGATACAGGTGTTCAGTGGAACCACCCGGCATTGAAAGAAAAGTACCGGGGCTATAACCCTGCACAGCCTGATTCTCCAGTACATGAATTCAGCTGGTTTGATGCCACTGCAGGCCAGACAGTTCCTTACGATGATCAAGGTCACGGAACCCACGTAACCGGAACTATGGTTGGTGCCGAGCCGAATGGAGGCAATCAGATCGGTGTTGCTCCTGGTGCGAAATGGATCGCAGTAAAAGCCTTTACTGCAAACGGCGGAACAGATGTAGACCTTCTTGAAGCCGGTGAATGGATCCTGGCTCCAAAGGATGCTGAAGGAAATCCGCATCCTGAAAAAGCGCCTGATGTTGTCAATAATTCTTGGGGCGGCGGACCTGGACTGGATGAATGGTATCGTCCAATGGTGCAGGCATGGCGTGCAGCTGAAATTTTCCCGGAATTCTCTGCAGGAAACACTACTTTGTTTAATCCAGGCGGACCTGGTTCGGTTGCAACACCAGCAAACTACCCGGAATCATTTGCTACTGGTGCGACTGATATTAACAATGGCTTAGCAAGCTTTTCACTGCAAGGGCCATCTCCATATCAGGAAGTTAAGCCTGATGTATCTGCACCAGGAGTTAACATACGTTCCTCAGTTCCCGGAAGCGGATATGAAGGCGGCTGGAACGGAACCTCCATGGCTGGCCCGCATGTTTCTGCGGTTGCCGCGCTGCTCCGCCAGGTTGACTCAAGTCTGACTGTTGAAGAGATGGAGGAGATCCTGCTGACCACCTCAACTCCTTTGACAAATGGTACTTATCCTGAGACACCAAATAATGGTTTTGGATACGGGCTCGTAAATGCCTTCGATGCGGTATCTTCCGTACTGACCGGCCTTGGAAAGATTAAAGGCCAGGTTGCAAAAGAAGGAGATGACTCCGAGGCTCCTGAAGCCAATCATGAAGCACCTCAGGAAACATATGCAGGAATGGATCTGGCACTTGAATTGACAGCATCAGATAATGTAAGCGTCACAAGAGTGGATCTTGAATACTTAAAAGCTGACGGCAGCTGGGCCGCTATTGAGGCCGAAAGAACAGCCGGCAACTATAAAGATGGTACTTACCAGGCAGTTATTCCTGGAGAAAACATAGCAGAACCTTCTGTAACTTACAAATGGAAGGTCAATGACTTTGGCGGTAATTTAACTGAAACCGACTCCTATGAAGTGGCAGTAAGACCAGGAATCAGCATTGGCTATTCTCAGGACTTTGAATCACAGCCGGCCGGCTGGACTTCATATGGACCGGAAAACAGCTGGGAGTGGGGAGTTCCATCTTCAGGCCCTGGCAATGCAGCATCCGGGGAAAAAGTATATGCAACTAAACTTGACGGGAACTATGCAAATAGAGCAAACATGAATCTCCAGATGCCTCCTATTGACCTGCCTGAAGGAAATGCCTACCTTCAATTTAAGCAATGGCACGAGCTTGAAAACCGTTATGATTATGGTCACGTTTTTGTATCAACAGATATGGAAAACTGGGAACAGGCTCTTCGAGTAAACGGCAATACAACAGACTGGGTTAATGCAGAAGTAGACTTAAGTGCATACTCAGGACAGAGGGTTTATGTAGCTTTCAATGTGACTACAGATGGCTCTGTTCAAAAGCAAGGCTGGTATATTGATGATGTAAGGTTATCTGATACTCCAGTTGAACCTGCAGGCAAAGCACAGCTTGGCATCAGCAAGGATAAACCTTCTACAGAATTAAAGAAGGAAAAGGTAAATCCTGATAAAATTGTTCCTAAAAAGGATGCACCAGCAAAAGATGATGGGAAACAGCAGCAGCCTGCACCTGTTCTTCTTCCGCTTACTGCCGAAGTAAGTGTGCTCGAATCAGGCAGGTCCGTATTCACTAATCCGCAAAACGGATCTTTTGAAATGACACATGCTTCAGGTGATTTCACAGTAAAAGCGGAAGCTTACGGATATCGTTCTCAAACACAAAATGTAAATATTCCGCAGGATGGAGAAGCGACTGCAAACTTTGTCCTTGAAGAAATACCTAAAGGCACAGTTACTGGGGTTGTGACAAATGAAGCAACCGGCGAGCCTGTTGCAAACACTACGCTTCTTTTAATTGAAGATGCGGCAGTACAGCCAGTAACAACAAATGAAAACGGTGAATATACACTCACAGCCTACGAAGGCACATACACTTTAAAAGCCATGGCACCTTCCTACTACAGCAAGGAGCAGAGCATCACGATCGAAGGCGGCTCAACTCTTGAGCAAAATGTAGAGCTTAAGCCATTTATCGGATATCCGGGTGAAATTGGATATGATGATGGTACAGCTGAAAATGCACGTGCATTCTACGATGCCGGCAATGGCTGGGCAGTTAAGATGTCCCTTGCATCCGGCCATGACAGCGCAATGGTTACCGGCGGATTATTCCGCTTCTGGGATACAAGCTGGCCGACTCCGGGCGGTACAGACTTCAAAGTGGAAGTATACGATGCAAGCGGACCGGATGGAGCTCCAGGCAAAAAACTTGCAGGGCCATTTGAAGCAACAGCATTAAGAAACGGTGAATGGACACATGTAGATCTCAGTGACGAAGGGATCGTTACAAATGGCGACTTCTATATGGTCTATATCCAATCAGCACCAAATCCTAATGCTCCTGGCCTTGGCACAGATGAGGATGGAGAGTATGCAGGACGCAGCTGGCAGCTTGTAGGCGGAGCTTGGTCACCGTCGCCTGAAGATGAAGGTAACTATATGATCCGAGCAACAGTAAACTATGAAGTTACAGCACCTGTCATTACTTCACCAGCGGATGGAACATTTACGAACCAGGGTAAAGTTACTATTGAAGGTACTTCCGCTCCTACCACTACTGTAAAAATATTTAATAATGGAGAAGAAGTCGCATCGGCTGATAGTACAGACGAAGGCACTTTCTCAGCAGAAGTTTCACTTACTGAAGGGGAAAACACACTTACGGCCAAAGCATCAACAGAGTCAGGATCCACCGATGCTTCTGAACCTGTAAAAGTAATATATGATAAAACAAAACCGGAACTGTCTATTACAAGCCCTGCAGATAAATCCAAAACAAACAAAGAAACAGTTACTGTTAAAGGAACCGTTTCTGACGATAACCTTGATTGGGTAAAAGTAAACGGCCAGACAGCAAAGGTTACAGACGGTGAATACTCTCTTCGCATCCTGCTGGATGAAGGTGAAAACACCATTACGGTAACAGCACAGGATAAAGCGAAGAACAGCGAAGAGAAAACAATCACTGTCGATGCTAAATATACCGCTCCGTCCATAAAAAATCTTCTTCCTGCAGAAGACAAGGAGCTTAAAAAAGGCGAATCGGTAAAAATCGAATTTGAAAGTGATCCAGGGTTAAAAGCGACGTTTGCCATCAGAATGCCTTTAACAAATGCTGGCGGACAGCTGAATAACGCTACTGAGCTTCCAATGATGGAAACTTCCCCTGGCCATTATGTCGGCTACTATACTGCCACTTCAAATGTAAAAGCACCTGGTGCAGAAATTGAAGTGAAAGTGACAGATGACTACGGCAATGAAACCCGCAAGACAGCAGAAGGCAAACTGTGGATTAATGCAAAAAAGAAGAATACTAACAGCACTAAAAAGAAGTAAAATCAGATGTAAAGGCAGGCCCATTATAATCGGGGCCTGCCTTTTTGCACTTATTGATTTAACAATGTTCTTTTTTCATCTAATAAGCCATTAAACTCAATATCCAGCTGGGCATATTTGCTGTCACCCGGAACAAGCAGACTGAGTTCTCCAAGAATCGCACTTATGCGGTTATCAATAATCATAAGTTGCTCTTTTATGGAATCATGCTCTTTTTTCTGCTTGCATCTTCTGGATTTCATACGATATTCCTTCAGATTCATTTCTAATCTGGTTATTTTATTTTCTTCAAATACAAGCAATCTTGTGCTTAACTTTTCCAAAAAGTATAAATCATGCGAAATAATGATGAGTGTTCCTGAAAATTCCTTGAGCGTTTTTTCAAATTGCTCCCTGCTCGGCAAATCCAAGTGATTAGTCGGTTCATCCAATATTAGGACGTCATATTCCTTTAAAAGCATGTCTGTGAGCTTCACCCTGATTCGCTCCCCCATGCTCAGCTGTCCAATCGGCTGCTTTAACTTCGTTTCCTTCATACCCAGGTTTGCTAATAGGGTCCTTGCCCTGTAAATCTGCTCCCGTTCACTGAGATCAAGTGCTTCAAGGGCGTTTTTGGTTAACGGTAAATCATTCATATTCTGGTTTAAATAGGCAATTTTTAAAGTGCTGCTAATCCAAAGTTCCCCATCAGAAGGGGCTATCTCTTCAAGCAGCATACGGATAAAAGTGGTCTTGCCAGTCCCGTTGGATCCAAGAATCCCTATTTTTTCGCCATGCTTTATATAAAACTGGCTATCCTTGAAAAGAGTCCGGTCTCCAAAGCTTCTTGAGAGGTTCTTAGCTTCAATGATCCTTTTTCCCCGTTTGCCTGATGAATCAAATTGAAAGTGCACTTTGGCCTCTTCTACGGGCTTCTCAATTTTATTTTTATCCAGTTCCTGCTGAAGCCTTTTCATTTTTGACTTCACCTGCTGATCCTTCTTTTTGGCTTTCACTCTGTTATATTCTTTAAATCCTATCTGCCTATTCTCAGAAGGACTTCCGCCTTTAGTTGATTCCCTGTGAGCTTTTTCAGACCATTTTTTTAAATTGGCCATCTGATTTTCGATCCGATCGATCTCTCTTTGCTGAACATTAAATTGATGAAGCTGATCATCATAATTTTTCTGCTTTTGCTCCCGGTAGGCTGTATAATTTCCGTCATACATGTTTAAAGTGCCTTCTTGCAGCTCAAAAATCCTTCCGACAGCCTGATCGAGGAAGTGACGGTCATGGGAAATGATCATGACAGGACCGCAGAATTGGCCAATCTCCCCAATAAGCCACTCGATTCCCTGTAAATCCAAATGATTGGTGGGTTCATCCAAAATCAGCATATCCGGTTTTGATGACCAAACCTTAGCTAAGGATAGCTTCAACCTTTCTCCCCCGCTTAAAGAATCAAGCCTTTCCGTTTTCCATGCATGGAGTTTTGGGAGTCCTAATTTGCTTGCTTGACGGACAATTTCTTCTTCCGGGCTTTGGTCAGGAGCATGAATATCACTCACAGAATAATCTGCTGACTGATGCAGATAGGCGATTCTATATGACTCCTTCATCCGCTCGATTGTCCCTTTATCCGCCTGGATACTGCCGAATAAAATATTGGCCAATGTAGTCTTACCCGTGCCATTTAAGCCAACAATACCAATTCGATCCTGCTGATAAATATCGAATTCCAAATTAGAAAAAACCATTTTATCTCCGAATGATTTTTGAAGATCCCTGGCCATGATAACCGGTATACTGTTATTGTGGTGATTGCTGATTTTATTTGCACACATAAAAAAACCTCCCCGTACCCGGAGAGGACTGTGCACCCATCATTGGACATGGTGCAAATACATAAAAAACGCGCGCCTAAATAAAATATAATCCGCTTAAAGACAAATAAGCAGACATCACTTCCGATAAGAAATGATTAAAAAAGGGCACACTAATCCTATGTTCTCCGGGTTAAACTTTTTAAATATAAAAAGATACCAGAAAAAATAAGATTATAACTTCATGCCCCTAAATCATCCTTTCAACCTGTTTGATTGTAGTATATAAGCTTCTGGCTTTTATTGTCAATAGGCTCATGTCAAGCAGCGAATACATGCATCTGCCCCGGAGACCTTTAATCAATTCGGATATGCTTATTGGTAAGCTCCTTGAGCATATTTAATATCGTAGCTCTTTCCTCCAGATTAAAACCGCTTACCCACTCGGAAACAAGCTTATATTCATTTTGATGCATTTCCCGCTGAAGTCCGCCCTCCAATATGGAGTAAATTTCCCTCATAGTGTTTTCCCGATCCTGTGTTTTAAGTTCATCCATTTTGCAAACCTCCCTATTTCTTTTATGCTGCTTCTTTTCCCCATTTGGCATCTTTGGAAACACTGTTATGTATGCATACAAAAGAAAAGCAGGCTCCCCTGCTTTTCTTTTTAATCTATTACCACTTAAAGCAAGAAGCACCTACGATGATCAATAGGATGAATAGAACCACAATTAGCGCAAAACCCCCGCCATATCCAGCACCACCGTATCCGCAGCCGCCATATCCGTAGCCATACATTATAAAATCCCCTCCCTTGCCAATTAAATCTGTCTGCATATTTTATTAGTAGAATCCACCGTAACCCCAAGAAGCACCGATAATAATCAGTAAAATAAACAATACAACTAAAAGGGCGAAACCGCCGCCGTATCCGCAACCGTCTGACATAGTCAATTACCTCCTTTGTTTGATTCAATATATCCTATTCAATTCACCCAGATTGTGCGATAGACGAATACACAGTTTTCTTCATAAAAAAGAAGCCTTCGGTGTGAAGGCTTCTAATTATTGTTGATATAAAGGCATTTTGAGGTTATCTCCCCCGATAAAATTAGGCAATTTCATTATTTCTTATGAGCGAGAGTGGCCTGGATATCTTTAGCGGGCTGGATGGGTTCTTTTTCTTTGATTTCCTCAGTCAGCTGCTCCAAGCTTTGGCGGACGTTTCCTTTGCCTGAAAAGTTTTGGAGAAGCTCTTTCACGTCTATACCGGATGAAGCTTTCAGGCTTTCCTGCATCGTGGACATCAGGTTGGCGGCATAGCCGGTTACTTTATTGGCACCGCCATTAGAGCTGTCACTCCCTGTATCAACCACTGTAATCTTATCAATATTCGATAACGGGCTTGCAAGCTGTTTCGCATATTCCGGAAGCATGTTAATGACCATATCCATCATAGCCGCCTGGCCATACTGTTCAAATGCCTCGGCGATTTTTCTCTTTGCCTCTGCTTCTGCCAGACCACCCTATCCATTTTTATAGTCAGGCTATCAACCCCGTGCCTCCTTCCTTTTTACTATTACAGCTTAATTTATATACAGACAAAATCAGAATTTGTTTCATTTTTCTAAATTTTTCCCAAACCAATACTGCTGCTTCTTCAGCTTGTCTTATTTTCACCCTGTTATAGTCATTTTCGTTACTATTCCTGCATACCATATTTGAGGATTTAAAATCCTATTTAGGATTAACTGGTGAAAAATGGTGGAATAAACCTATATATCTGGTTAGCGGAGGGATAGGAATCATGACAAGATCTGAATTGCATATGGAGAAGCCCAAGAGCAAGTTTATGCTGGTGTCAATTGTCCTATTGGGATGTTTAGCTGCTGCCTTTACAGCTTTATATTTTTATTCTCAAAGTCTCATTACTATTGAAGCCCCCAAAAAAGAGCTGGGTGAGAAAATTATCATTCAGCTTCCTTCCGGAAAGAGTGTATTTACATATGAAAACCTTATTGTTGAAGAAGAAGGAAAACTATTTTATAAAGGAGAAAGAAATACCCTGGATTTGACTGGCGGTACAATTGTTTATGAGGATTGGAAATGAACAGGGATCAAAACCCGGTAATCCACTGCAGTTGACAAAATGTTTTCACATCCTTTAAGATGAGCAAAAATGGCGAGGAGAAATGACTTTGAAGGTAATGAAAAATGTTTTTTTTACAGCTTTAGCTACAGTTATTTCATTTTTCGGCATTAAGAAAATAGCAAATAATGCACATAAGATAAAAAGAATTGGCCATCGGGGAGTTGCCGGCTACTGCCCGGAAAATACTTTTCCCTCATATGACCGTGCAATCGAAATGGGAGCAGATTATCTGGAAATTGATGTGCAATTAAGCAAGGATGGAAGGCTGGTGGTGATTCACGATTCCCTTGTAGACCGCACAACCGACCATAAAGGAAAAGTCTCTGACTTCACCTTTGATGAACTCAGAAAAATGGATGCCGGCAGCTGGTTTTCTGCAAAATTCAGCGGTGCCTGTATCCCTTCATTTGAAGAGGTCTTGGACAAATATGCGGATCGTGTCGGTCTTTTAATTGAGTTAAAAAAACCATCCCTATATCCGGGCATTGAAAAGATGATCGCCGAGGAACTAAAAAAAAGAAAACTAGATTCAAAAGGTCAAGATCATATTATTGTGCAGTCATTTGAAACAGCTTCAATGAGATTATTTCATGAACTGATGCCGGAAATCCCTGTCGCCATCTTAATCAACTATCCTCCTGACAAAATGGAGATTAAAAACATTGCCGAATATGCAAGCTACCTGAATCCTAAGTGGACAGTGGTTAATAAGCGTGTGATCGATCTAATTCATGCGAATGGCTTGAAAGCAATTGCCTGGACTGTGCGTTCAAAGAAAGAAGCAGATAAATTAAAGCATTATCCACTGGATGGAATTGTAGCTGATTATTTAGACCTTATTGAATAGACAAAAAGGGTGCAGTCCGAGTCATGGTCTGCACCCTTTTTTTTATAAGACTGCCTGTTCACTTCCAGTTTTCAGCAGCTTTAAGGTTTCCAAATCATTATCTGCCGGTAAAGCAAATGACTGTTGATAAGCTTCAGGTCCCTTTCCTGTAATAAAGATCCAGTCATTCTTTTTTGCTTCAGCCCAAGCTTTCCGGATAGCCAAAGTCCGGTCGGGGATCACTTCACCCTTACCGTCTCCATATTCTTTATTTATAGAAATTAATTGGCTTAACATTTCATTTTCACACTCATCGTTAAGGTCATCAGTGGTCAAATAAAATTTATGGCAGTATTTTGCCGAAACTTTAATCATATCCACACGTTTTGATTGATCTCTTCCGCCCCTGAATCCATAAATTTGAAAGATTCTTTCAGCCCCCTGCTGCTTCGCTGTGTCCAGGCAATATTCAAATGCATCCACTGTATGAGCATAATCCACTACAAATTTAGCTCCTGATGGATGAATAATCATTTCAAAACGGCCAGGTATACCGGGAAATGAAGCCAAAGCCTTAATCATATCTTCCGGGTCTATCCCCAAATCAATACCTGTCAAAAAAGCCATTGCTGCATTATAAACATTATGGTCACCCGGAAGAGGAAATTCAATTTCAAACGATTTCCCTCTCACCTCGAGAATAAAAACAGTCTTTCCATTTATAGCAATGTCTTTTATTGAACAGCACTTCTGATCACCCAGCATAATCAAAGGAATCTTTTCATTTTGCAGAACCTCTGCCATTTTTTCTCCCCATGAATTATAAAGATTGACGACTCCTTTACCGTCCTCTTTTAACAAGGTGAAAATCTTCTTTTTATCATTAAAATACTGATCCATACTATCATGATAATCCAGATGGTCATGAGCCAGATTAGTAAATAGCGCGTAGTCTAATTCCAGACCTTCAGTTCTTGACTGTTCCAGCGCATGAGAAGAAATCTCCATAACGACAAACTCATCATGGCTTTTACTCAGCATTTTTTGAATCTGCAGGGCATCAGGAGTCGTGTTGCAGGTCTTATATTCCCTGTTATTTATAATGTTTGACACAGTACCCAAGAGGGAGCAGGTCCTGCCTGCAGTCTCCAGTATATGCTTTAAAATATAGGCAGTGGTTGTTTTCCCATTAGTTCCTGTAATACCTATTATTTTATGCTTTCTTGAAGGGCGATCATAGAAGCAGTTCGCCAGTTTCCCCAAACTGGTTCTGCTATCCGTTACTTTTATGTAAGGCACATTTAACTCAATTGCGTCCTCACCCACTACGGCAGCCGCCCCATTTTCAACAGCTTGTCCAATGAAGTCATGTCCATCTGCCTGAAAACCTTTAATTGCAACAAAAAGGCTTCCTTTCCCCACTTTGCGTGAATCCATTTCAATCCCTGTAATATCAGGATCGTCTGTAAGCACACCCATCTCCCCGCTATCCTTTAGGCAATTAATAACCTGGGATAATTTCATATTTCTGTCTCCTTTAATGTTTAAACATCAAGTAATTTGGTGTATATATCTATAATCATTATCTTTTGTTTTCCCACATTCACAGGAAATATGCCTTCTTTAGGATACAAATATCGAGGTATGAGTAAAATCGTCTAAATATACTACAATTGAGGATAATTCTGGGTGAATGGCTTCTGAAAAATAAGCGATTCACCCTATTGAAATGTCAGCTTACTTTCGTTTCAAACTATAGATAGTGGCCGCTTGGCAAACTGTGATAGATACTTCACGTTTAATCGGCTATGCTGTGAAATGAGATAAGCATCCCTTGTAGCACCTGGCTTTCTAAGCGTGTTAAGAGCTCTTATCATCCCTGCTTCGCTTTCCATGCCTACTCCATGCCCAAAGAACATGCCCCCGCCCAAATAAACGGAATTCTCACCTGTCCAAACAGGATGATCATAATCAGGATTGTAAAAATAAACTACATCACCAGGTATGAAATTCCGTCCTCTTTTTGTAACAATCGACAGGTCATGATCATAATTCCAATCCCATACTAGAAGTCCCTGAAATAGTGTATTGAAGCGGCTGACAGAAATGGAATCCAATACAGCTTTATAAAAAATCAGCACAATGGCTGTTGTACATTCAAAAGCATATTCCCGGCTGTTCGTGAACACATCCATGATTGCATCGGACGGTAAAACAGTTGGATCAAGCAGGTAACCATATTTTGTCCTTCTCCATATGCGCGGATTGAAGCGTGATGTATTAAAGGGTGCAAACTCCACACGGCTACCATGAAGCTGCCTGGCTGCTTTGATGATATTCTCCCTCAAAAGAATATCAAATAGCAGTTCATGCATTGAATCGTATTGATGTGTCTCGGGACTGC
Organism: Bacillus sp. 7894-2; assembly: GCF_002272225.1. NCBI lineage: Bacteria > Bacillati > Bacillota > Bacilli > Caryophanales > Bacillaceae > Bacillus > Bacillus sp. 7894-2. The sequence continues at coordinate 100,842 of NZ_NPDG01000058.1, read as the reverse complement.
CGTCAAGCGCCAGATAAATTTCACGCTGAACTCCAAAAAAACTGGAAGCCCCCGGTTTATTCTGATTATTCGAAAGGATAATCATTGTCTTCCCCCCTTCAAATGAACTTATAGTAGCTTATGGTTTCATTTGCACGAGGGTTCCTTCATTATTTGACTTCCTTCACTTTATCCAATCCAAATTATTATTATCGGAAAATATCTTTTTTTCTGAAATAAGCTTGCTTTTTATTCCAGTTTCCTTGTACAATATTCAACATATTCTTAAGTTTCAGATTATACTTATAATTTTTTACAACAGGAGGATTTTTTCATGGCGACTTTTCTGGGTTCGATTGTTTTGCTGATTGCAGGTTATGTCTTTTATTCCAAGATTGTAGAGCGAATATTTGGTATAAATGACAGCAGCCCTACACCTGCTTATACGGAAAAAGACGGAATGGACTTTGTTCCGATGAGCTGGTGGAAAGGCAGCTTGATTCAGCTGTTGAATATCGCTGGGCTAGGTCCCATTTTTGGTGCAATTATGGGTGCATTATACGGGCCAGCAGCTTTTATCTGGATTGTTGCCGGCTCTATTTTTGCCGGGGCGGTTCATGATTATTTTTCAGGGATGCTTTCTCTCAGGCATAAAGGGGAGCAATTTCCAAGCATTGTCGGAAGATATTTAGGAAAACCGGCCAAAACGTTCATTAATATATTTTCAATTCTCTTAATGGTTCTAGTTGCCGCTGCATTTACTGCCGGTCCGGCCCAGCTGATTTCGAGCATAACTCCATTAAGTTTTATGGCATCATTGCTCATTATTTTTGCTTACTTTATCCTTGCAGCTGTTTTGCCTGTAAACAGGATAATCGGAAAGATTTATCCTCTATTTGGAGCAATATTAATTTTTATGGCAGTATCCATTGCAGTTGCATTGCTTTTCAGTGAAAAATCCATACCGAATGTGACACTGTCTAATCTTCATCCAGGTGAACTTCCAATCTGGCCTCTACTGATGGTCACCATTTCATGCGGAGCGATCTCAGGTTTTCATTCAACACAAAGTCCGATTGTCTCACGCACATTAAAAAAGGAAAGTGACGGAAGAAAGGTTTTCTATGGCGCCATGATTGGTGAAGGAATTATTGCCTTAATCTGGGCAGCAGCGGGCATGACCCTTTTCGGCGGAACTGGAGGTCTTCAAGATGCATTAGCGGCTGGTGGTCCAGCGGGAGTGGTTAATGAAATTTCCGGCAGCCTCCTTGGTACGTTTGGAGGCATCCTTGCTATACTGGGTGTAATCATCCTGCCGATTACAACCGGAGATACCGCCCTTCGTTCTTCAAGAATGATGCTGGCAGAATCACTTTCATCTTTAATAAAAATGGATAGGAAATGGAAGGCTGTCATCACCACCTTACCTGTGGCTCTTCCTACTTTATATCTGGCAACTATCGATTACTCATTCCTTTGGAGATATGTCGGATGGACAAACCAGGTTACAGCAGCGGTCATGCTTTGGACAGCCACTATGTATCTTTTGAAAAATAACAAATTCCATTGGATTAGCGGTGTTCCTGCATTGTTTATGACTGGAGTAGTATCCACCTATATCTTCTATGCCCCTGAAGGCTTTCAAATGGATTATCAGCTATCAATGATGATCGGATCTGTCATAACACTCTTAATTACCGGCTGGTATGTTTATCAAATCCTTAAGTATAAGCAGCTGCGTAAGAATAACCCGAACCTAAAAGCTGCCTAAAGCTTTAAAAAATGCACCTCACACAAGAAGTGAAGGTGCATTTTTTTATGGGCTTACAGAGCATCTTCTCCTCTTTCGGATTAAACAGTTAAACTCTTGCAATCCGTCATTTAGGTTTTGCTACACTGCCAGAGGGTAATGAATACTAACAGTTAAAGGAGGGTTTAACTATGGCGGATCATAGCAATTCAGAAAAAAACAATTCGATAGAACAAGAAAAAAAGGAAGAAAACAATAGAGATATCGAACCTCAAAGAGAGCCTGAAAAACCTCAGGAAGAAAACCGGAAATAAGGAGGATGACCCATATGGCGGACAAAAACATTCAGGATGGAAAGATGGATAACCCCGAACAATATAAAACCGAAAAAGAAAGTTTATTTGACAAGTATGAAAGTGAAAAGAATGTTGATCCTATTCCAATGGAAGACTTAAAACAGGAGAAGGAAGAAGAAAAAAACGGATCAAAAATAAAGAGCAGTTCATCAACAGAGGAAAAGTACAAAGCAGACTTTGAAACAATAAAAAAGAAAAAGCTGTTTGGCGATAAATATGACGATGGAACAAGAACATAATAAAGGAAGAAAATTCACCAAAAACACTGGATATGTAAAATAAAACTCCTGGCATCCAAAAGTGCCAGGAGTTTTTCTAATATGGCTTTATTGCCATATTAAAATCTCTATATTGGGTCAGATAGTAATCTGCTCCCGGGGTTTTATTCTGAAAAAGGCAGGTTTTAATTCCAAGTTTCTTTGCCGGCAGAATATCTATTTCCCTGTCCCCAATTGCTAAATCAACCTTATGCTTCTGGTGCAAGAATTCATAAGAAGCTGTGTGGGGCTTGCGCGGATAGCCGTCGTCACCTGCTACCATATCGGCAAAGTACCCATCTAATTTATGGAAAGTTAATATCGAAAGAACATCTTCTCTTTCCTTGTGAGTCATGATCACATTCTTATCAGCCTGCTTTAATACCTGCTCCACCTCAGGAAAAGGCTTTAAATCACTAGGACGCAGCTGTCTCGCCCTCATCCTGATTGTTTTTATTTGTTCGTTATTTAACTTAAAATGTTGAAAAGCATCACTAAAAGAAACCTTTAGCTGACAAAAAATCTCTTCATCGGAAACCTTTTTATCATTCATAACCTCTCTCACGATCGCTGTGTAAGCTGGATATGTATCAAATAAAGTACCATCAAAATCCCAAAGTATATTCAACAGGCAAAGCTCCTTTCTATTTTCTTTTTATCCTCATATTTAGTTATTATACCTCCAGCCAATCTATTAAACTGCTTTTCCATTGTTATTAAATTACTTTGACAAACCTATACTACAATGCTAATTTTATAGCTATAAGACAAAAAACATAGCCCTGGAAAAATGGGTGAATTGTTAAAGGATGAATAAGAATGAACAAAGAAATAATTAAAGTAATCAGAAAGAGCTATAACATGACACAGCGTGATTTCGCAAGAGTTGTCAGCTGCAGCTTCTCTTTAATAGCTCTGGTTGAGGTGGGCAAGAGAAGAGTAACAGCTGATCTGGAAAACAAGATCAAAATTGCTTTTGACCTCGATGACCAGCAGATGCAGTCACTTGCTTCTCTTGTTTCGGAAATCAGCAAAGCCCCCCCTTTCATGTAAACAAAGGCGGCCGTTTTAAAACCTTCTATTTTAAAGATAATATCGACCACAAAGCAGCAGCCCGCCATTAAAATAGGCATTTGCCGTGTCTCTCCGCCCATTTATGCATAGATTATAAGGAGTTAGAGGATTTTTGCATAAAAGGAGAGTGCCCAATGTATCCATATGGCTATTATCAAGGTTATCTTCCTCAGCCAGCAGCCCACTTCACCCCTGAATATGAAATTCAGCAGTTCGAACAATATGATACTGACAGACAGCCACAGCAACTCGAAAGAAGGGTTACTGCTTTAGAAAGACAAAATCAGGATCAATCCAGAGAGATTACCCGCCTTAACAGGCAGCTGGTCAATTTGACTGACCAGGTCAGGATGCTTAATCAGACCGTTGACCGTCATACACGAAGGTTGAATCGGCTTAACCAAAGACTTAGAGCAGTTGAGAATAGACTTAACATTCCTTTTACTCCATTTGACGGGGAATTCTAAGGGAGAATTTTGTGCTTTTTGCCCTGGGATTTAGGATACCAAATTTGCCCCAATCTTATCGTGATTGGGGCATTGATTTTGATTAAATGGAAGGGTTTTTATGACGGCCAGGACCGGGGTTCGGACTCAAACTTCCTTAACAATCAGGTTTTTGTCTGAAGTTGTTCCAGGTTCAGACTCAAACTGGCTTAACAATCATGTTTCTGTCTGAAGTTGCTCCTGGTTCGGACTCAAACTAGCTTAACAATCATGTTTCTGTCTGAAGTTGTTCCAGGTTCAGACTCAAACTGGCTTAACAATCATGTTTCTGTCTGAAGTTGCTCCTGGTTCGGACTCAAACTTCCTTAACAATCAGGTTTTTGTCTGAAGTTTCTCCAGGTTCAACTGGCTTAACCACATGATTTCTGTCCGAAGTTGCCTCAGCTTGCTTAATCTTCACCATCCAAAGCTGCCTTTTGTCAGCTTAACCTGGCCAGGCGCTCGTAAACTTCTTTTAAGTTTGAGCACCCTGATTTATGAACTTCCTCGATTAGGCGACACCACAGGAGAGCTGTCAGTTTTGCATCTCCCAGAGCATGATGGCGACCCTTAACAGGGATGCCATAAAATTCACAAAGGTCTTCTAATTTTCTTAATGGTTTATTAGGGTCAGCTATTCTATAAAGGAAGGAAGTATCTAAAATCCTATGCTTAAATGGCGTGTGGAAAAGCTTCCAGCTGCTATACTGCATAAAGCTTTTCTCATGGTTCGCATGATGGGCCACCAGCGGCATTTCCTTAACAAACTCAAGGAAGCTAATCAATACCCCTGAGAGGGGAGGAGCTTTTTCTAAATCAGACTCATATAAACCTGTCAGCTCCTTTATTTCACTTGGAAGAGACTTATCAAAGTGAACAAGTGAATAAAAACAGTCTTCACTGACTTTACCGCTAATTGTTTTAACAGCACCAATCGAAATAATTTGATCCCCTTTATCAGGATAAAATCCAGTTGTCTCAATATCAAAGACAACCACATCTAAATTTCCTAAGGGGATAGCCTTTAAATCTGCATTCTCCAGCTCCCTCTGCATTTGTCTAATAAATGCTATATGCTGCGGATTCTGACCATTTATTCCACCTAACATGTTAGTCTGAAGTTTACCCTGAATACCTCTGACAAATTGGACAAAAGGATGGAACCTCATCAACCTGCACCCTTTTGAATGGTCCTTACCACAAACTGATGAAGTTTTTTGGCATCCTTTAAAATATCTCTCAGTTCATTTCGCTCTGATATTGATAAGGTTTTAAGCTGAATGTAGTGAGTATCATCATAGGTATCTGTTTGCCTGTATGACTGAAGCCTCCATTTTAACAAAGCAGCAAAATTATTTCGATATTTCCCCATTCCCTCATATTCATTTATTTTCATAACTTTATTGATTCGGGCAATAGTAGATGTGGCCTGAATTCCTTCTTTCACAGCAAGGATTCTAACAGCATTTACATAAGGTATAAATGCAGAGTATTTGAGATCCAGCTCCCCTTGATGGCTTCCCTTCTCCTCTGTCAGAAGCTGGCCAAATGGACCTACCGACTTTTTCATATGCATGGTGGTCTCCATCATTCTGGTCAGCAGATGTGGGCTTTTTTGAATGTTCACGGTAATAAAAGACTTCAATTCAGCTATATACTTTTCCTCGCCTGCCAGCACTCTGCTGTCATAAAAAATGTGGAGATTCCTTATCGTCTGCAGACTCTCCTCCTGTATCCATGCATGGATTTGTTCATTCCATTCAGAGAATGATTTGCACCATAGCGGATTAGAACTCATCACATTCCCTTCGCAATATGGATATCCAACTGCCTGCAGACCTTTTGAAATTTCCTCCCCCAGCTCTAAAAAATACACTTCCGCTTCATCAGCCCCCGGTTCAAACACCAATCCATGGTCCTGGTCACTCAGAAAGCCCTGCTCCCTTCTCCCCGAGCTACCCATTGTGAACCATGCAAATTTCCATGAGGATGCTCTTTCAATTTTAATTCTCTCCAAAGCTATGCGAAAAACTTCTTTCATGATAGAATCGTGTAAATCATTCAGAGCGTTGGGATCTGAGCGGTATCTTAAAATCTGTTCCTCTTTCCATTTTTTCAGGGATTGATAAGAATTAAATGATGATTCCATCCAAGCACTCCCTTTAATAAAGCTCAATTCTTGCTTACGAGCTTATCTTTTTGTTTTCATCAGCCATGAAGACTTCAGGATAACCATAGCTACCATGTTCACTTAAATCCAACCCCATAATTTCTTCTTCCTCTGTTACCCGAAGTCCTCTCAATACCTTCCCGGCAGCTGCCAAAATTATGAAGGATACAGCAAAAGCATAAAGGCCGGAAGCTGCGACACCCATTAACTGAACTCCCAGCTGTTCGAAGCCTCCCCCATAGAACAACCCAGGTTTACCGACTGATGCTAACTCAGGTGTGGTAAAGAATCCAGTTGATAATGTTCCCCATACCCCGGCAGCACCATGAACAGATAGAGCAAAGATCGGATCATCGATTTTTCTCTTTTCAAAGAAACGCACACTGTAGAATACAAGGATTCCTGATACAAACCCTATGACAACAGCCGCCCATGTATCAACAAAAGCACAGGAAGCTGTAATGGCCACCAGACCTGCCAGAGCGCCATTAAGCATTGTCGGCACATCGGATTTTCCCATAACCATCCATGAAATAAACAGGGCGGCAACTGCACCTGCTCCGGCAGCAAGATTTGTATTAAGAGCGACAAATCCAAAGAAACCATCTTCTACAGTCAATGTGCTGCCGGCGTTAAACCCGAACCAGCCAACCCACAGGATCAGCACACCCAGGGCTGTATATACCTGGTTATGGCCATAGATATTGTTGGCCGAACCGTCTTTGTTAAACTTTCCAATTCGAGGCTTAAGCAAGATAGTAGCAGCCAAGGCTGCCATAGCACCTGTTAAGTGAACAACTGTTGAGCCAGCAAAGTCCTGTTTGCCGTGTTCAGCAAGCCAGCCGCCTCCCCAGACCCAATGTGCAATGACAGGATAAACAATAGCGCAAAATAATACGGTGAAAATGAGGTAAACGGATAGTTTTGCACGTTCAGCAAATCCGCCTAGTGCAATCGTAATGGAAATACCGGCAAATGCCAGCTGAAATACGAAGAATACAGAAGAAGATAAGCTCATCCCCTCAAGCTCTGCACCTGAGTAAAAAAAACTTGAAAGACCAACCAGGAAATTTGCATGGTCGCCAAATATGAAACCAAAGCCCAGGGCCCAGAACACCAATGATGATAAACCAAAGGTAAAAATCGTTTTACCTGCAATATGCCCTGCATTTTTCATCCTGGTCGAACCGGCTTCGAGCATAATGAAACCGCCTAGCATAAAAATGACTAAAATTGCTCCAAGCATCACCCAAAGACTATTCATTAAAAATGTGGCATCCAATTGTAATTCCTCCCTATTATTGTTGGTGTAAGAACTAACACATAACACATGTTATATTTCCTTACATATTGTAGATTTAATCCTTATTTTACTCCCTTTTTTATTTATGTCAATCAGTTTTTTGAAAATTTATAATTTTTATGTTATAAAACCTTACATATAATTAAATGGATTGGAATTATATAGCTGCATCTGCCGTTAATTAATCGGTTAAGTTAAAAACGAGCATTTATATGCTCAATTCATCGTCGGGAGTGATGTATCATGGCAAGAAACAAACTTTTGGTACCCGGTGCAGGAAATGTATTGGATCAAATGAAACAGGAAATTGCCAATGAGTTTGGAGTTCAGCTTGGTGCTGATACAACCGCACGAGCAAATGGTTCTGTCGGCGGGGAAATGACTAAGCGCCTTGTCGCAATGGCAGAGCAGCAGCTTAAAAACCAGCAAAATCAGTAAAGTGTTTGCTGGGGTACCGGCCCTGCCATAGGGCCGGCCTTTCTTTCATCTAACAGTACACTTACCAATGGAGGCAGACCTATGACCAACAAAAATGATAACCGCGAAAGAAAAAACAAATATCCTAATAATAAAAAGCAGGATGCAGAGTTCTCGAAAGAGGCAGATATCAGAAGCGAAATTACTAAAAGAGATCTGCAAAAATAAACTGTCACAAAACAAAAAGGCATGTCATCTGACTGCCTTTTTTGAGTATTGCTATTATCCATAATAATGATTACTGCTCTTTTCCCCCGGCCTCCTGACCCTGCTGGAATATGAGGCAAATACTCCTGCCTCAAAAATGATTGCAAATAACGCTGTTCCAAAAGCAAGATGGAGAACAGCCCAGGATATTTCAATGTAACTTATAATTGTGAGGATACCGATTATGATTTGACCTAAAACCAGCAGGGAGGCAGCCATAAGCCGATTCTGCAATCCAGCCTCCCATCTATTTTTAAATGAAAGATATGTAAGAATAAATATGTAAAAGGCCAAAACACCGGCCAGAAGCCTATGCCCGGTCTGAATCAGTTCCGGAAAAGATACTGGCATGAAGCCATTTGTACATTCAAGCCAGCTGCAGGCCACTCCGAATGATTGATGCTTAATATAAGCACCCAGAAATAAAGTAAGAAGCAGCAACATCGATACGGCTTTAAATTTGTTTTGAATACTCCGGTCTTTTCTTGTTTCAGTCCATGCCTGCTGGTCATCAGCACGCCGCCAGATCCAGATTAGCGCAGCAAGGAAAACCATCGCAACCATAAGGTGAACAGACACAATTATAGCGGGCAAGTCCATCCAAACCACAGCTGCCCCCAGTAAAATTTGTATTAATAAAAGCAGCATCAATACCTTAGAAGCTATATCAAGTTCCCGCACCTGATTTGATTTTTGAATTCTAAAGTACAATACAGCTGTCATTATTCCAAGTACTGCACCAATAACTCTGTGAGTAAATTCAATTAATGTATCTCCTTCCAATACCGGGATCACCAGCCCATTGCATAAAGGCCATTCAGGTCCGCAACCCATACCTGATTCAGAAGATGCTACATAACCGCCAAACACAATTAAAATATAAGTAAGAATAATGGTCAAAAACGCCAGCCGTTTTACCTTCAAACTACACACTCCCTATATTGCAAAATTCTAAATTTTGCAATCAGTTTATCAAAACTCCGACAAACTTTCGGTGATTTGTATCACAATACAAAAATATAGGGAGCGAGCTGCAATTCACACAGTAAAACGCCAGAGTTGCCTCTGGCGCTGACTATCATTGTTATTTTTTTGAAAAAGTACGGCTATAAAGAGTTACATCCTCTATTTTACAGCGATTAGGCTCATAGCCAATTCCCGGACCCTGAGGCACGAATATAAAACCGTTGTCCATAGTGACTGCAGGTTCGATGATATCTTCTTTCCAGTAATGGGAAGACGGGGCTGTATCACCTGGAAGTGTAAAATTGGATAGGGAAGTTATAGCTAAATTATGTGCACGTCCTATTCCTGCTTCTAGCATTCCGCCGCACCACATCGGAATATTATGATCTCTGCAAAGGTCGTGAATTTTTCTTGACTCTGTAAGCCCGCCAACCCGGCCAATTTTTAAGTTTATGATTCTGCAGCTTCCGAGCTCAATCGCCTTTCTGGCATCCTCAAAGGTATGTATACTTTCATCCAGGCAAATTGGTGTGTTCAAATGACTTTGAAGCTTGGCATGGTCGATAATATCATCATGATCCAAAGGCTGTTCAATCATCATTAGATTAAACTCCTCCATCTTTTGAAGATGATCAATATCATTAAGTGTGTAGGCGCAATTAGCATCAGCCATCAGCTTAATATCAGGAAATTGGGCACGGATGGCTTTTAAGATATGCACATCCCAGTCAGGCTTAATTTTCACTTTAATCCGCTGGTAGCCCTCATTTACGTTTCCTTCAATTTGTTTAAGCATCTTTATTTCCGACTCCTGAATGCCGACACTAACGCCCACTTCTATTTTTTCCTTTTCTCCGCCCAGAGCTTTTGAGAGCGATATCCCACTTTCCCTGGCATAAAGGTCCCAGACTGCACCCTCCAGCGCTGCTTTGGCATTAAAATTTCCCTTTATTGGTCTGAATGCTTCTGAAACATCATCAGGGTGCCGAATCTCTGATGCAAAAAGGATGGGTATTAAATGATCACTCATAATATGCCAATTTGTTTTAACTGTTTCTTCATTGTAAATCGGCTCCATAATGGAGACCGACTCCGCCCAGCCTGATTGTCCGCTTTTTGATTTTACTTCCACCAAAATAAAGTCCTTATCCACTTCTGTTCCGACACTTGTTGTAAACGGATTCAGCAGCTCCATTTTCACGTGCCTTAAAACGATGCTTTTAATTTCCATATTCCCATTCTCCCGGCATTATCTCTTTTCCAAAAGATATAAGTATTGACTTTCCGCAGCCTCGTCCTTTATAAGATCTGTTACAATCCAGCCTTTACTGAGATAATGAGCAAAAGCTTCTTTCGTGCTCTTTCTCCATTTCAAAGCCAATTCAAAATCCCGCTTTTTAATTTCCTGGAAATTCCCTGGGACCGGAATAAGAATTTTTTCATTTTCATAGTCTAAATTTAAACTTCCAGGAACAGCCAAACCTCCAGCGACCCCTGTTTCTAATGCCCTTGGCAGAATTTCAGCAGACAATTGGCGCACAGGACCTTCATCTTGAATTCTCCACTCCACTAAAAATCGGTCAGATGGTATGCCTGCATTCATATGATCTGACATTTCACCATAAGCATTTTCTATATATTGAGTACATTCAGCCCCGAGCTTATGAAGATTGAGATTGGCATTAACTGTCTCAAGAGGGTCGTATGTCCAGGAAATGAGATCATAGCCTTTCTCAAGCGCTGTCTGTTTTTGAGCATATTTCAGCTTTTCACCAATCCCCGATGCCCGGTACTCCGGGTGAATCCCCAGGCTGTGGGAGCAGAGATACGCCTTTGTGCCGTCAAAGCCGGGAAAACTATATTGAAAACCGACCAGTTCCTCTTCCAGGAACGCGCCTAACACAAACCCACCATTTTTAACCGTTGCCACTGTATGATTAACCGGCACAGCTTCTTCCACACTCCATATTCTTGCTTCAAGTTCGTATACAGCTTCAAGATTCTTAACTGTGTGAAGGTTTTTAATGACCAGTGATGTTAATGCTTCTTGCTTCATAACCTTCCCCTTCCCTTCAAACCCTTAAAATTGCGATAAAAAATCCCTAAAATATAATATGAGCTACAGCAGCAACAATCGGCAGCGTAATCATCGTGCGCAGAAGAAAAATAAGAATTAAATCCTTTATGCTGACAGGGAGATTCGACCCTAAAAGCAAACCGCCCATTTCAGACATATAAACCAGCTGTGTTACAGAGACACAGGCTATGACAAATCTTGTCATTTCACTTTCAATGCCGCTCCCAATCACAGCTGGAAGGAACATATCAGCAAATCCAACCACCATTGTCTGGGCCGCTTCTGCCGCTTCCGGAATTTGCATAAGAGCCAGGATTGGCTCAAACGGCTTGCCAAGAATCGTAAAAGCAGGAGTGAATTCAGCAATCACCAGGGCAACCGTCCCAATGGCCATAACAATCGGCAGAACTCCCATCCACATGTCTAAAACATTCTCAAAACCTTCTTTTACAACTGCTGCAGCACTATTATTGGTACGTGCCTTTTTTATTGCATTATTTAATCCCCATTTAACAGGTGTAGTATGTGAAGGAATAGAAGTTTCCTCTTTCATTACTGTTCCTTCATAAGCTGTATCAGCTTTTCTGGATAATGGCGGAATCCGCGGCATTACTACAGCAGCCACCAGACCAGCAAGGACAATTGTTAAATAGTAATGTATGAAATATTGCTCTAAATTTAAATATTGAATAATAACAATCGTAAACGTTATGGAAACAACCGAGAAGGTAGTTGCAACAACTGCCGCCTCCCGCTTTGTATAATATCCTTCTTCATATTGTTTTGTCGTCAGCAGGACTCCAATTGTTCCATCACCTACCCATGATGCCAGACAATCAAGCGAAGAACGTCCCGGCAGCTTAAAAACAGGCCTCATCACTTTAATCAATAATGCACCAAAAAATTCGAGCAGGCCAAAATTTAATAAAAGCGGCAGCAATAAACCTGCCAGAAGAAAGGTAGTAAACAAGATTGGAATTAGATCATAGATTAAGAGTGCGCCAGTGTTCTCTGAATATACCGGTTCCAAACCAATCTCAAATAAAGTAATAATAGCAAAAACTGTTCCAAGCAAACGGGCTGCTGCCCAAAATTTACTCACATTCAGCAATTTGTTCAAATATGGTCGGTTTAAGATAAAGGCCGGTTTAAAAATTACTGCTATCAGTGAACCAATAACTGATAGAGCCATTATAGTAACAGTAATCGCAGGTATGGAAGCACCCAGCAACCCGTTAATTTGATTTGCTAAATATGCAACCGGGATCGTAATCCCATCTTCTCCTTGAATCGGCACCATAAATAGTAAAACCCCGATCAGAGAGGGAATTAAAAATTTTAAATAGTCCCCGGCTGTATAGGATGCCGTTTCCTTCTCCTTAATGATTTTCTTTGAAAGACTGCTCATTCGATTTGCCCCCTTATAATTCGATCCTGACTCCCCGGCTGTTCAGTTTTATTCAATAAATAACTCCATATTTGAATAAAGAACTTCCAGGTCCTGCTGCCTTTTTGCAATATTTTCATGATTTCGTTCTTCGATACCTGCAACCAGCACCTCCAGTAAACTAATAACCGAAGCAATGGAATGATGCCCACTATCCATGAGTTCGTTGGTAGTAAGTGTGACTGCAGCCAGCTGCCCGATCGGCGAAAGCTGCCTGTCTGAGATAGCAATAACCCCGGAGCCTTTCCTCTCTGCAAATAAAGCCAGCTTCAAGGTTTCTTTTCGATAGCGCGGAAAAGAAAAAATGACAACTGCGGACTGCTCTGTTAAATCACACACATCCTCAGGAATAAATCCGTTAGGGTCTGAGATATAAACATTTCCCCTTATTTGTTTAAGTGTGTAATAAAACCAGTATCCTGCTGAAAAGGAACTGCCAAAGCCCCCAATATAAACCCTGTCTGCCTGGATTAATGCATCAATCGCTTTCCAAACTTCTATTTCATCAACCTGATCAAGCAATTGCCGAAGTATTTTCCTCTCTTGATCAATGACCCTCTTAAACAGGTTCTCTTTTGCAGCATCATCTTCGGAAGGATCAATAGTGTCATGTTGTTTCCCGGCAAGCCACTCTTTTCTGATTCGATCCTGCATTTGGGAATAACCGCTGAAGCCTAGTGCATATGCAAGCCGAATGACCGTTGTCTCACTGACTCCTGCACTTCTACCAACTTGGAATGCTGTTAATAGCACTGCTTCATCAGCATGCTCCATAATAAATTCAGCTGCTTTTCTCTGCCCTGGTGAGAGAGTAGAGTAGCTTTCTTTAATCAACTGGCTCATTGTTTTCTTATTCATGACGGCTCCTCATGAATAGTGAAGGAAAAACTTCTTATACAAAGTATAAAGCACGAAATGCTTCTCTAACAAGAAGATTTTCTACTATTCTAAATTATTTATTTTTATGGAAATCTATTTTTCATGAAGGCAATCCTTCTTTAAGAGAATTTTAATGGATGAAATACTTCTTTAGCAATAGAAAAATGCATTTTTAATAAAAATAATTTATTTTTATGCAATGTAAATTGTATAACCCACAATTACAAATTATGTTATATTAAGTAAAAAGCCTGGAGGATTAACATGATTGCCAGATGGCTAGGCATTAACTTTTTTACGATTCTTACCATTCTTCTATGGAGCTTCTACAAAGGATATGATACAAATCTAATCCTTTTGGGAAAAGTTTTAGCGCAGGCGGCATTTATTTTATTCTTACTAAACTTGAATATGTATTTTGTGTTTTTACTTATCCGAAAAAGTAAATTACGGAAGGTTAAAATTACACTTGCAAAGATTTCAAAGAAAATGATGAAGTATCATGTTTCAATTGGTGTTACGGCTTCTTTTCTGGTTATTATACATGCCTCTTTAATGATTGCTGCCCACTTACAGGAATTATGGAGCATAAAAACAAGCAGTGGATTTTTCACTTTGTTACTCCTGGCCGTTCTTTTATTCAGCGGAGTTTTGCGCAGAAGGAAATCAACAGGTATGAGAAGAAGATTTCATTACAAGACGGCATTTGTATTTTGGGGATTTGTGTTATTGCATGTATTTGTTTGATTGTTCAATTCAAAGTAATAAAATAGCCAAAAGAAAATCCCTGACAACAAAGTCAGGGATTCCTTTACACTATTAACTTGTATACAGGTTCAGGATGAAAGGCCTGAATAACCTCACCTGTCGGTTCAAAACCAACTTTCTCATATACACGAATAGCCGGCTCGTTCTCCTTAATGACAGATAGGTAGATTTCTTGGCACCCATATTTCTCTTTCATTTCTTCAATTACAAGTTTAATAAAGCCATAGCCCAGAATTCCTTTATAAAAAGATAAAAAGCCTCCCACTAAATTTTCTGGGAGGCTCCTGCATTACTATTTTTTTCGTTTCTTTGCCAATCTGCCTAAAAAGAAAGCTCCTGCTGCAACACCAATGATCGTATTGGTTTTCTTGGTAAATACCTGCTTGGCCACAAGATTTAAGTTCTGCGGCCGTTCTGCCAGGCGTCTCATGAAGTAGCCATACCAGTCATGTCCAAAAGGAACATATGTGCAGAAATTATAGCCTTCACCAGCAAGCTTCAGCTGCATATCCTTACGGAAGCCATAGAGCATTTGGAATTCAAATTTATCTTTAGGGATATTGTTAGCCCTTACAAAATCTTTTACATGATTAATTACATTATGATCATGTGTTGCAATTGACGTGAATTTGCCATTCAGTAAATGCCAATCTATTAATTTTATAAAGTTAGCGTCAATGTCATTTTTGTCCTGATAAGCAATTTCTTCAGGCTCTTTGTAAGCACCCTTAACAATCCGCAGCCGGAAGTTCTGATATTTCTTAAGATCTTCTTCAGCACCCAGGAAATATGCCTGAATAACTGTACCGACGTTATTGTATTCTTTGGATACTTCATCCAAAATGTCAAAGGAAGGCTGCAAGCGCTTGGAGTCTTCCATATCCATGTTCACAAAAATACCATAGTGGCTTGCTCTTTCTACTATCTCCCTGACATTTTCAAGACAGAAAGAGTAGTCAATATCAAGACCTAATTGAGAAGGCTTTAAAGAGATATGTGCATCCACCTGATTTGCATGAATGGCCTCTATCACTTCTATAATTTGTTTTTTCGCTTCTGCCGCCTCTTCCTTTTTATAAACGAATTCACCGAGGTTATCGACAGTACAAGAGATGCCATGAGCATTTAGCTCTTTTATGCTCTGAATTGCTTCATCTAGATTTGTCCCGGCAACTACATTCTGCGCGCCTAGTTTCAATCCATATTTCTTTGCGGCACTATTCAGAAATTCGTTTTGGGAAAGGCCTATAAACAGATCTTTCAACATAGAAATATCCCCTAACTCTTGTAATTTCACAATAAAATTATAGCATAGATTTTCAATAAAAATTATTTTGTGAATTTTTATATTTTAACGATTCCCTATCACTGTTTCGTTAAAACATCGGAGGAAATCCCAGCATAAAAAAACTATTTCCAGATGCACAAAAAAGTGCCCGGCTATTGATAGCCAGACACTTTAAGTATGATTCCGACTGGGTTCGAACCAGCGACCTCTACCCTGTCAAGGTAGCGCTCTCCCAGCTGAGCTACGGAATCGTTATGTATATTTCCCTGTATTGGGGACAATATAAAATATACTTCTTTTCAATAAAAAAGTCAATACATATATTTCATCCAGAAACTATCAGGTTAAGAGCTTTATAACCAGATTACATTCCCTTTACAAATTCGGCTTTTGTACCTTAAAGGTATCTTTTTATGATTATATGCATTATAATGCCCTCTATATGATTCATTTGTTAGTTGAATCAAACTATACAGGGTTACGGAAGGAGAAATATCAATGAAGAAACTAATGTATCCCTTTTTACTAGTATTACTATCTGCCGTTTTAGCTGCTTGCGGAGCTGACGATAAAAGCAAGAGTGCAGATAAAAAAGAAGAACCGAAAACAGCTGAAACCGACCAGCAGCAGGACCAGCAGAAGCAAATGGAAGAAATGCAAAAGAAAATGGATAAGCAAAAGCTTGATGAGAAAAAGACAGTTGCAATTGTGAATGACCAGGAAATTCTTGGACGTGAGTATAACAGTGTGCTTACTTCTTCACAAATGATGTATCAGCAAATGGGACAAGACCCTACTGCAAAAGATGCTGCAGAGAAAATTAAGAAGCAGACACTTGACAGTCTAGTGGGCCAGACACTTCTTCTCCAGGAGGCAGATAAAAAAGGCTATAAAGCTTCTGATGAAGAAGTCAAAAAGCAGCTCGAAGAAACAAAAGGACAATTCAAGAATGATAAAGAATTTGAAACAGCAATGAAACAGGCAGGCCTTAATCCCGATTCATTAGAGACGGAAATTGCCAACAATATTAAATATACGAAATACATCGAAGGCGAGATTAAACCTGAGAATGTTACAGATGCAGAAATTCAAAAATTCTATGAAGAATATGCAAGTCAGGGTGGTGCTGAAGGACAGGAGCCCCCTAAATTGGAAGAAGTAAAACCGCAGATCAAACAGCAGCTCGAACAGCAAAAACAGCAGGAAATGCTCGTTAAGCATGTGGAAGAATTGAAGAAAAATGCAAAAATTGATATTAAGGTATAAGTACCATTGAACAGCTCCCATTATCGGGAGCTGTTTTTCTATGTTTAATCGATGGAATCTAATGGATATCTTCTTCCCCTTGAGTAATTATTTAAATACTGTAATATGTATTGGGGAGGATTCTACATGATTAAACACACTACATTCATTCAAATAATTGCAGGTTATTTAATTCTCACTCTCGGTGTTTCACTAATCATCTTATCCAATCTTGGTGCGGGTGCCTGGGACACTGTTTATGTTGGGCTTTTCAATAAGTTCGGTCTCACCATTGGAACATGGTCATTCCTGGTTACGGCTTCCCTTATATTTTTCAATGCCATACTCACCTGGGAAAAACCGCAGTTTAAATCATTTATAGGAACCATTTTAGCGAGTCTCGGGATCGATTTTTGGATGGAACTTGTTTTTAGCGGCTTCACCGTTACACACTTTCCCTATCAGATACTTGCCTTCTTTACTGGTATTATACTTCTGGGCTTCGGAGTATCCATCTATATCCGGCCGCAATTATTCAGCGGCCCCATTGATGGATTAATGATCGCAACTGCCAAAAGGCTCAATATCAGCTTGAAGACTGCACGCATTATTAATGAATTTTTAGCATTGGCCATTGGCCTTCTCTTAGGCGGCCCGGTTGGATTGGGGACTTTGTTTGTAGCCATCTTTTTAGGCTATGCCATTCAATATGGGACTGTCCTTTTGAATCACTTAAAAGAGAAGGGATTAAAGATTATTTAAAAGACTTCATTTAGGAAGTCTTTTTTTATGCGAACATTTTTTCGTATCCCTCTTGATTAAGAACGCATGTTCGTTTATAATGTAAATAAAAGTAAGGAGGGGGTTTCTCTATGAAAGGAATTCTTTATCGTGCTATGGAAGAGAGAAAGCCTGTGGAAATCATTTATCTCTCCAAACGCAATTCATTTACACAAAGAAAAATATTAATCAAAGAACTTCGAGGGAGTACGATTTTAGCCTATTGTTTATATAGAAAGCAAATGCGTATCTTTAATTTGAATCATATTATGTCCATCTTACCTGAAAAGAAGGCTCGCCAGATTAGCTAAAAGACCAGATCATTCACTCATCAAGGCTGTATTTCCGCAGAAGAAGTACGGCTTTTTATTATTTCTCCTTCCCGATTATCCTGCTCCCTTTGGGGTATATATTCTCTAACTGGGAATGGACCCTAAAATTCCACATGATTAGGAAAGGAAGGATTTTATGAAATCTAACGCATTATCATTCATTACTGCATTGTTTGCAGGCAGCCTTATACTGGCTGGCTGTAATCAGACTGAAGAGCAAATTGTAGAGGAGGAAGACAAAAACAACCCTTCTACGGAAGAACAGCGGGCAGAAACGGAAGAAACACCCGAAGAAAATAAAAGAATAACTGAAGAAGTTGGCTTGGGAGACACTCGAGACCTTTTCACAGAGGCTTATGGTGAAAATAAAAACAACGAGGAGATAGCCCGCTTTAATGGAGACAGTATGCTGGTAGAGTTTAAAACCCATCGCGCAGTTAATGTTGAGCTGCAATTTGAGGATATGGAAAAAGAGATGAGTAATGAAGAGGTTCTTGCATTTATCGAAAAAAGGATTCCGAAAGATGCCGAGGAAGTTAACAGAGTTAAAGACGAAAATAACCAGCGTGAAATCATTGAGTATAAAAGCAAACTATTAAAAGAAACCCTCAGTGAAGAAGTATATGAAGGCGATGAACCCGGTACATTCACTGTTCTATTAACCAGCAGTGAAGAAGATTATGTCAGTGCCACACTTTCTATCGGCCATAGCGACCAAGGAGCTTGACATCCCCAGCAAACAGAAGAAAAAAGGAAGGATCTCATATGAGCATCCTTCCTTTTTTCTTTAAATTTATTTTATACTTCGGGAAATTTCTGACTCAAGCGCGTAAGCTTTTTTTAACAGATTAAGCTGTTTGCGGCTTGGCTTGATCGTCTTTTTTTATGAAAACCTGCAATGCAATCAACAGAATAAAGATACCTAATCCTATAATATCAGTAACCCCTTCAGGGTAAATAAGCAGCAGGCCTCCTGCAATTCCAAGCAGTCTTTCAAAAATATTCAACTTACGCAGCCAGTAGCCAATTACACCAGCGCCAATTGCCATCATACCTGCTAAAGCGGTGAATACTACCCAGATTAAGTAATACCAGGTGGTATCGATCATCAATAACTCCGGTGACAGGACAAACATGTATGGGATAATAAAAGCCCCGATGGCAAGCTTGGATGCTGTTACGCCTGTCTTTATCGGATCTCCGCCGGATACTCCAGCTGCGGCAAATGCTGCAAGAGCAACTGGAGGTGTGACATCTGCCACAATACCGAAGTAGAATACAAATAAGTGAGCAGATAAATCAGGTACACCCAGGAGAATGATTGCCGGGGCGGCTATTGTTGATGTAATAACATAGTTTGCCGTTGTTGGTGATCCCATTCCCAGGATAATTGCTGCAACCATTGTCAGCATCAAAGTAGGGATCAACAGCCCGCCGGAAAGATCAAGAAGGCCATTCGCCATCTTTAATCCAAGCCCTGTCTTTACAACTACCCCAACTATAATACCTGCCGCAGCTGTTGCTGCAGCAACGCCCAAAGCTGTACGTGCACCATCAACTAAAGCATCGATAGCATCTCTGAATCCAATCCGCGTTTCCTTGCTGATCATACTTACTGCAACCGTAATGACAATTGACCAAAGAGCAGCACGTATTACACTCATTCCGCTCATCAGCAGGATGATAACTGCTAAAATCGGCAGCAGCAGATAAATCTTCTTCAATACTTCTTTCCGGTTAGGCATTTCTTCATCTTTCAGACCCCTAAGGCCTACACGCTTCGCTTCGAAGTGAGTCATGATCCATACTCCTGCAAAATATAGAAGCGCCGGAATTGCAGCTGCCTTTGCAATATCCCAGTATGTAATACCGCCGCCAATAAACTCAACCATCAGGAATGCAGCAGCACCCATGATTGGAGGCATAATCTGGCCGCCAGTAGATGCAGTCGCTTCAACTGCGCCAGCGAATTCTTTTTTGTAGCCAAGCTTTTTCATCATAGGGATGGTAAAAGAGCCTGAAGTTACTACGTTAGCTACAGAACTTCCGCTAATTGTTCCCTGTAGTGCACTTGAAAAAATGGCAACCTTAGCCGGTCCGCCTGTTCTCTTTCCAGCGATGGATACGGCCAAATCATTAAAATACTGGCCAACCCCCGTTTTTACCAGGAACGAACCAAATAACAAGAATAGGAAAATAAACGTAGCAGATACACCTAAAGGGGTACCCAGGATACCCTCTGTCGTAAAGAACATGGTCTGGACCAATCTTTCTAAATCAAGACCCCGGTGCGCCAAAAATGCCGGCATATATGGCCCGAACATCGCATAGGCAAGAAAAATGACGGCAATAATGGTTATGGGAAGACCAACCGCACGCCTGGTAGCTTCCAGAACCAGAAGAACTGCAATGAGACCAACATAAAAATCAATCTCGGTCAGACGCCCGGCCCTCATGACAATTTCATCAATAAAAAGTGGCCAATAAGCTCCTACAGCAATACCCAGTATAGCTAAAATGATATCGTACCAGGCAACCTTATGCTTTCGTCCCCTGTCTTTCTTCCTTGCAGGGAACAAAAGAAAGATTAGGGCTAATGCAAAACCTAAATGAATCGAACGCTGCAGCTGGGCTGTAAGCATCCCGAAAACCCCTGTATATAAATGGAAAAGCGAAAATGCCAATAGCCCAAAAAAGACGATCCAGCCCAGTACTCCTCCTAATTTCCTTGTACCAGCCTCTGGATCATATTTCTCCAGCAATTTCTGCTGTTCCTCAAGAGATAATGTTTCCCCTTTATTTTCCAAGGATATTCACTCCTTTCAACACCTCGATTAAGTTTATCTTTTTCGCCTTTATTCTTACCCATGTACCAGGTTCGATATAATCTGAAAGGACATATTCCCGGCCTTGCATAATCAATCTGTGATTGGCTCTGACCTTACCCAGCCTTAGGTCAAATGAAGGAAAAACCCTTTTCATATTCTTAATATAATATTTGCCGTTCTTTTGTTCAAATGTTTCTCCATCTGAAGCATTTTCAGGCATGCCAATGGCAAAATCCTCATACATGAGTTCGAACAATTTAATACTTCCATCTCCGGTTATAGTATAGCTTTCTACAACATCAGTAAGGTGGATGGAATGTGTATACTTTATCTTAAATGTTCTGTCCTCTTTAATCGGGAAATAAGCAATCACCTTTCCTTTGTTTTGATACTCAAAAACAACCGCCTGCTTAATGGGTATGAAGAACATGATTGCGATGGTTATGATTACGAGGAGTGCCAGGACCGCCTTTTTATACCCTGGCTTATTAAATTTCATGAAACCTCCACCTAAAAAAATTTGTCAGTTTTTACAATTGATTGCCACTTCATTTTAAAAATTAATTGACCGGCGCAATAACCTTATCAGGTTTTACAGCCGGCCAAAATTCATTATTTGATTATGTTGGTGAAAGATTATTCAGCTTTAAAGCCTTTTTCATCGAAATACTTTTTAGCACCAGGGTGCAGTTCGATGCCAGTACCCTTTACAGCATTTTCAGCTTTAATCATTTTTCCTTTGGCATGTGTAACTTTGTCCAGGTTCTCAAAGATTGCTTTCGTAACATCGTAAACTACATCCTCTGAAAGGTCATTTGAAACAACAAGCATTGCCTGAACTGCGACTGTCGGCGCAGCTTCCGCAAGCTTATATGTTCCAGATGGCACTTCATCCTGTACATAGTAAGGATATTGCTCGATTAATGCATCGATTTTATCCTGCTCAAGTGGAATAATCACAACATCTTCCGTTGCAGAAAGTCCTTCTACAGCACCTGTAGGTGTTCCGGCTGTAACGAATGCAGCATCAATATTGCCATCCTGAATTCCGGCAGTTGATTCATCAAAAGAAAGGTCCTGTTTTTTAATGTCATCCAATTTGATTCCATGCACTTCAAGAATCTGCTCTGCGTTTGCAGCAGTTCCTGAACCAGGTGCACCGATTGAAACTTTTTTGCCTTTTAAGTCTTCAACAGATTTAATGCCAGATTTTGCAGTAGTAACGATCTGGATCGTTTCCGGATAAAGGGTGCCGATCGCACTTACATTGTCAACTGCTGCACCTTCAAACATTAATTTACCTTCTTGCGCATATGAAGCAATGTCAGTTTGAGAAAATGCAATCTCAGCATTGCCATCTTTCAATGTGTTCATGTTCTCTGCAGATGCACCTGAAACTTCAGCATTTGTATCAATGCCTGTAGCATCAGAAATAATTTCAGCGAATGATCCGCCCAGCGGATAGTATGTACCGCCTGTTCCACCAGTTACAATGCTCATGAACTTAGGCTTGTCTGCGCCGCCTTTTCCATCTCCGCCGCCTTCATCTTTACCGCCGCCGCAGGCTGCAAGAACCATGGAAAGCGCTAACAGCAGAGCTGTGGACAGGAATATACTTCTCTTCTTCATCCTATTTCCCCCTTTTAAAGATTAGATTTCATCAATTATATACTAACATAAACTTTATTAGAATTGTCAAATGATTCCTAGTTTCATTTAAATACGGAAATTTATTTACTACAAATAAAATTGATCCCGGTAAATGAATGAGAATGCAAGTAAAAAGCAATTCCTATATATATATGATAAAATCATCATGTAAACTCTTACATAAAGACTAAACGGAGGAACAGACATTATGGATTACCCTAGAGGATCAATACATGACATTACAATTCAAAGCAAAGAGCTGGGCGAAGACGTTGAACTGCTCATTTATTTGCCCGCTTCCTTCTCACCTTTATATAAATACACTGTTGTTATAGCCCAGGACGGGAAGGATTACTTCCAGCTGGGAAGAGTCGGGCGCATTGCAGATGAATTATTAGATGGAAAAGGAATCGAAAACATCATTATTGTTGGTGTGCCTTATAAAAACGTCAAAGACAGATGGAAGAAATATCATCCGGACGGTGAAAAGCATAATGCATATATCCGTTTTCTTGCACATGAACTGGTTCCATACCTTGACAATGAGTTCCCTACTTATCAAATGGGAATGGGACGAGCACTTATGGGAGATTCCCTTGCTGCAACTGTTTCCTTAATGGCGGCCCTTCAATACCCTAATACCTTCGGAAGGCTAATTCTTCAATCACCTTATGTTGATAACTCCGTTACAGCAGCTGTAGAGGAATTTACCCAGCCTCACCTTCTTAATATTTACCATGTTATCGGGAAAGGCGAGACATCCGTAAAAACCACAGGAGGGGAAGAGAAAGACTTTCTGACTCCAAACCGGGATCTTTCCAATCTGTTAAAGCAAAAGCAATTTCCTTACTTTTATGATGAATTCGAGGGAGATCATACATGGACATACTGGCAGCCTGATTTAAAAAGGGCGTTAAAGTTTATGTTTTAACTGGAAATTGAGTGAAAAGAACTATTCTTCCGCTATAAAAAGATTACCTAAGCTCACTGCTTTTTATTGTGAAAAAAGGTATAATTAGATAATGAATTTAGAAAATTTGCTATAATAGTTCAACAAAGTGTTTTTCATCTCAGTAGAGCCTGCCTATTATAAAAATTATTAATAAACATGGAGGTTGTTGTATGGAGACTAATTACGGCATTGTTATTTTCCCGTCAAAAAAACTGCAGGATTTGGCCAATTCTTATAGAAAGCGGTATGACCCGCATTATGCTCTAATTTCTCCGCATATAACTTTAAGATCGCGCTTTGAAGCATCTGAAGAAGAAATAAAGCAGCTGACAGAAACGCTTTATGAAATAGCTAAGAAACACGACCCATTTCAAATAAATGCATCAAAAATCAGCTCTTTCCAGCCTGTCAACAATGTGATTTATTTCAAGATTGAGCCTTCAGCACAGCTCGAAGAGTTACATATTGAACTAAATGATCATATTAGCGGAGAAACACCCGAATATAATTTTGTCCCACATATTACCATCGGGCAAAAACTCTCCAATGATGAGCATTCAGATGTTTATGGAAGTTTAAGGATGCAGCCCGTGAATCATGAAGAGGTTATCGATCGTTTTCACCTTCTGTATCAGCTGGAAAATGGTTCTTGGACCGTATATGAAACATTCAGGCTAGGAAAGGAATAGTGAAATGGAAGTAAAAGTTGTATCATCTGAGCAAGAACTGCTAGATGCTTTCTCAGTAAGGAAACACGTTTTTGTCAGCGAGCAAAATGTTCCTGAAGAAGAGGAAATCGATCAGTTCGAGGACGAAGCAGTCCATTTTGTACTTTATAATAATGGCATGCCAGCAGGTGCCGGAAGGTTTCGTACCGTTGACGGCAATGGCAAAGTGGAAAGAATTTGCGTATTGAAGGAACACCGCAAGAGCGGATCCGGAAAAGCAATAATGGATAAAATTGAGGAACATGCTTTGAAACAAGGATTGTCTGCCTTAAAATTAAATGCCCAGACTCAGGCCATACCCTTTTATGAAAAACTGGGCTATAAGGTGATCTCTGAAGAATTTATGGATGCCGGAATCCCGCACCGTACAATGAAGAAAACAATATAGCGGACAAGCTCCTGCCATGATGGTGGGAGCTTTTTTGATGCCTCATCTTAGAGCAAACGCGTTAGAAGTTGCAATAATTTTAGGGCTTTCTGCAAACACTATTTGGGATACAGCATTCTAAGGAGTGGTTTGAATGGAATATTTACATATCTTAAGTGTACTTGGGGTAGGATATATTTTCTTGTTTATTATGGCGAAACTCCTTGGTAAAACACAAATTACACAAATTACTCCTTTTGATTTTATCTCAGCAATCGTGTTAGGCGAGCTGGTTGGCAATGCTCTATACGACCAGGAGACTGGAATTCCCGAAATTTTCTTTGCTGTTACAGTATGGGGGACTCTCATATACGCAACAGAAACTCTTACTCAGAAATATAAGCGGGCTCGCAAGCTTCTTGAAGGTGAGCCCTCAATCGTTATAAAAAAAGGGAAAATTATTTATGAAGAACTGAAAAAAAATCATCTCGACATCAATCAGCTGCAGCACCTCCTCAGATCAAAGGATGTTTTTTCAATCAGAGAATGTGAATATGCCATACTGGAAACGGATGGAACTGTCAGTGCATTAAAAAAACCGCATTTCGCGGCACCAACCATTCAAGATTTGAACCTCCCAACAAATAATGTTGAACTGCCTGTAACAGTAATTTTAGACGGAGAGGTGGTTTGGGATAATCTTAAAAGCATTAATTGGGATGAAACAATACTAAAGAATGAAATTAAAAAATTTGGAGCGAGCGGTGTGAAAGATGTTCTGTACGCTGAATGGAAAAAAGGAGAGGCCTTGCACGTGCAAAAATACTAAGCCTCTCCTCTAATTTGGGGATTTAGATAACTAGGTCCTTCTTCGGCTTTCTTATATGCATTCACTAATAAAACGCCCTTTTCCTGTCAGCTCTCCATATGTTTCTTCTGCTTTTTTCCTTGTGTTGCGTGTTTGGGTGTCTTCCCGCTCTTTATTAATTGATTTAGTAGACCTTCTTTGAAAATCAAGGGGAAGTTCGTGACGGAATGCTTTTTCATTGGATTGTGCTGATATCCTGGGAACTGGCACCAACCGGAAAGGATCATACTTTGTGCCAATCTCTCTTTCTGCATACTGATTATATTGATATGATGTTACAGGCAGAATATAGCCCATGAAGACTCCCCCTTCGATTATGTATTTATCTGATTATTAAGAGAATACGTAACTATTTTTAATTTTATGTACCCGTTTTCATGAAATTTTAAACAGAATAGCACTTTAGAATCCTTTACCGGTTTGTTATGATTAAATTTGTCTTGTGGTTAAAAAGAAATTATATTGTTAAACTCGGCAATTTATATATAATGGGGTATTTTTATGAAAACAGCAAAATTACATAATAAGACTGTGAATCTGGAACAATTGAACAGAGAAAGTTTTCAGCATATTTATGAAGAAGGCAAAAAAGGAAAGCTGTGTTGTCCTGATTGCGGAGCTTCTGTCCGCTTGTATTTGGGAATTCTTGATGAACCTCATTTTTATCATATTCATCAAAGCAGCAGAACGTGCAAAGATATAGCTCTTAACCCCGAACCAGTCCAGACGGAGACTGAAGAATATATAGAAAGAAACGGGTTTAAAATTCCTGTTTCGAGGCCAATTGCTTCAGCGGCAGTAAAGGAAACCGAATCAGCCTTTAAAAAGGCTCAGCCGGTAAAAAATATCCCACCCTATTTAAAAGAAGCTACTGCAAGTCCCAGTTTCCCTGATGAATACCTAAAGTCCCTTTCACAGGCAGGTGTATTCTTGGATAAACAGCAGGCAGCGGCTGTATCTCATGTAGATGGCCCGCTGCTCGTTCTGGCAGGTGCAGGCAGCGGCAAAACCCGTGTTTTAACAACACGGACTGCTTTTATGCTTCGTGAGAAAAATATCGACCCTAAATCCATAATGCTTGTCACATTTACAGCTAAGGCTGCTGCTGAAATGAAGGAGCGCCTTATCCAATACCCTGGAATGGATTCCCGTAAGGTCAGGCAAATTGTTTCAGGCACTTTTCACAGCTTATTTTATCGGATCCTTTCCTTCCACAATCCGGAAAAATGGGCTTCCGGCAAGCTCCTTAATAAAGAATGGCAGCGGGAACAGATAATTAAGGAATCCAGCAAAGACTTAAAGCTCGATGAAAAGGAATTTGCGTTTGACCTCGCCCTCCAGCAAATCAGTTATTGGAAAAATTCTCTCACCATACCCGGGAAGGTTCATCCAAAGAATGAGTGGGAGGAACAAACTGCGATTCTTTATAATAGGTATGAACAAACAAAGATAAAAAGAGAATTGTTCGATTTTGATGATATGCTCACAGGCTGTCATGCCCTTTTTCTCGAAGAACCTGAGCTTCTCGAACAATATCAAAATCGCTTTCAGTATTTCCTGATCGATGAGTTCCAGGATATTAATAATGTTCAATATGAGCTAATGAAAATGCTGTCTGATAAAACCAAAAATGTCTGTGCAGTGGGTGACGATGATCAATCTATATATGCCTTCAGAGGGAGCGATCCCCAATATCTTTTGGATTTCGAAAAAGATTTCCCTGGTGCAAAAGTAATAACATTGAGTCAGAATTACCGCTCTGCTCATGAGATCGTATCAGCTGCAAACCATATCATTTCTCTGAATAAATATAGACGTCCCAAAAGCATGAGTGCTCAATTTTCAGGTGGACAGCACCCCTTTCTCTTTTTTCCTTATGATGAGGAAGAAGAAGCTACAATGATCCTGACTGATATCCAGGAAAAAATTGAAGAAGGGTATGAACCGCGGGATTTTGCAGTATTATTCCGTACTCATACCGGGAGCAGGGCCATTTTTGAGCGGCTGGCCAATTCCAGCCTTCCGTTTAAATTGGATCAGGATGCCGAATCGTTTTATGATCGGTTTATTGTTCGAAGCATGCTTGCTTTTCTAAAGCTGTCGGTGAATGAAGATGACCAGACAGCTTTGAAAGATATGCTGCCTTCTCTATTTGTTAAACAATCTGTCCTTCAGGATATTAAGGCAGAAAGCATCTTACAGGATTGCTCATTACTTGAGTGCCTGAAATTTATAAAAACAGGCTTTGCTTTTCAGGAAAGCAAATTAAAAAAAGTGATCCCTGTTACCAGGTCGATCTCAGGACTTAGTCCCATCACCGCAATAGAAACTGTTGAAAAGGAATTGGGCTTTCAGGACTTTATAAAAAAACGCGGCAATGAAGGCAATAAAATGGATAAAGGTTCTGATGATATAAAAGATTTGAAGGTCGCTGCGCGCAACTTTCAGTCTCTTAAAGAGTTTCTGGAGCATACCGAACATATGAGAGCCATGAACAAAGAAATCAAGCGCCTCAGCAGGAATAATGATAATGCCATTACATTAAGCACTATCCACCGTGCAAAAGGGCTTGAATATAATGTGGTATATGTGGCCGGTGCAGTTGAAGGAAACCTTCCGCATGATCATGCACTGGAAGCTTACCGTTCAGGTGATTCTGCCCCATTAGAGGAAGAACGAAGGTTAATGTACGTTGCTGTAACAAGGGCCAGGAAAGACTTGTATATATCTGTGCCGGAAAAAAGGCGTGGACGGAAGACACATTCCTCAAGGTTCCTTGCCCCCATCACAAGAAGCGGCAGGAACAATAGCGGAAAATAAACAGAAGACCTGGCTGCAACCCGGCCAGGCCCTTCTGTTATTTTTTATTCATCATTTGGGAAATTGTATTAAAGTCAAGCTGCTTTCCATCAGCAACGATCGACTTGACAATCTTATCTTCCATATCCTTAGAGACTGGTTTGTTTGCAATTTGTGAAACTCTCTTGATTACATTTCGCACTGTTTTTTCATCTTTAAAATTTGCACTCTGCAAAGAGCCGGCCAGTTCAAATACATCCTTCATATTTACGCCTGTTTTCTTTTCAAGGTTCTTAAAAAAGTTGTTATCCATGCTGCTCAATCACGCTCCTTCATTTACTCTTTTATATCTTATGAAGGTGGGCGGAAAACGTGAAATTTAATAAATATTTATCGAAGTCTAATGGGCAGTAAAACCTCCTTGATTGAAATTTCACTTTATGTACATTTTATGTACATTATATGCAAAAAAGCCGACACAAAACCTGCTGCCGGTTCTGAGTCAGCTCTTTACAATCTAGTTGTAGAAGCTTGCTCCTACGATAATGAGTAAAATGAATAGGACGACGATTAAAACAAACGTATTTCCATAGCCCCCGCCATATCCGCAGCCTCCATAGCCATAGCCCATGCCTCTCACCTCACTTAAATTTCTCCCTACACAATATGTGATAAATATGCGAGATGTATGGGCAAGCTCCCAAGAAGGGCTTGGATTATTCATTCAGATGGAATAAATGGCCTGTATTATATAACTTAAAGGAGGATTCCTCTGTATTTTCCTCATGTCCTTTAACCTTTCGGCTTAAAAATTAGTGCACCAATAAAACCGAAGATAATCGCTGCTGAAATACCGGAGCTGGTTACTTCGAACATTCCGGTCAATACGCCGACAAGTCCATGCTGATCAGCTTCCTGAAGGGCTCCATGGACAAGGGAATTGCCAAAGCTGGTTATCGGGATTGTCGCGCCGGCTCCGGCAAAGTCTGCAAGTGGTTCATAGAGTCCGACACCATCCAAAACAGCTCCTATTACAACTAAAAGACTCAATGTATGGCCTGGTGTCAGTTTAAAAACATCAAACATTATTTGGCCAAATACGCAAAATAGGCCTCCAATTACAAAAGCCCAGAAAAACATAGGCAGCATTCAAATTCCTCCTCTAAGTCATTTCGATAGAAACAGCATGGGCAATACAGGGAATACTTTCACTCTGCTGGAATGTCAAAGGCGATAATAGTGCACCCGTTGCGACCACAAGGATTCTTCTATAAGCCCCTTGCTTCATTTGATTTAAAAGATGACCGTACAGTACAGTAGCCGAGCACCCTGCACCGCTCCCTCCGGATTGGACTGGCTGATCATCTTTATAAATCATTAATCCGCAATCTTTAAATTTCTCTCTCTCTATTTTCAATCCATTATTTTTGAGCAGTTCATAAGCAGTTTCCTGGCCAATTCTTCCGAGATCCCCGGTGACAATCAAATCGTAATAGGATGGATCGAGCTGCATGTCCTTGAAGTGTGCAGTAATGGTGTCTGCTGCTGCGGGTGCCATGGCCCCACCCATATTAAAAGGGTCTGTCAGGCCCATGTCGATTACTTTGCCGATTGTGGCAGAAGTGGTAACCGGCAAATTGGGTCCAGCTGCTTTTGCGGATACGAGAGCCGCACCAGCACCAGTTACTGTCCATTGGGCTGTTGGGGGCTTTTGGCCGCCGTACTCAGTCGGGTATCTAAATTGCTTTTCAACAGCGGCATTATGACTGGAGGCACCTGTCAAAACGTAATCAGCACCGCGATAATTGACAATGAAAGACGCCAGCGCAAGTCCTTCCATTGAAGTTGAACAAGCTCCAAAAATCCCGAAATAAGGGATTTGAATTGTTCTTGCACTTAAACTTGAAGGTGTTATCTGATTAATTAAATCCCCTGCAATATAAAACTGAACATTCTCCTTTTGTATGTTTGCCTTATTCAAGGCCGTTTGTCCCGCTTCTTCCAAAAGGATCCGGTGCGCTTTCTCATAAGAGTCTTCACCCATCCATAAATCATCATGAAGGACATCGAAATCCTCTGACAGATTGCCGTTTGCCTCAAAAGGCCCGCCGGAAACACCGGCTGCTGCAATGACCGGGCGGTTTTGAAAGACCCATGATTGTTTTCCCTTTAGCATTAAATAACCCCCCAAATAATTAATAGCGTTTTTATAAGGGCCACTACAAAAGCCGAAAACACACCAAAAAGAATAACCGATCCAGCCAGCTTAAACATGTTCCCGCCTACACCCAGCACAAAACCTTCCGTTCGGTGCTCAATAGCAGCTGAAATCACAGCATTGCCAAAGCCTGTTACTGGAACGGCGCTGCCAGCTCCGGCGAACTGGCCTAAACGGTCATACACCCCAAAGCCTGTCAGCAGCATGGATATAAAAATCATGGTAGCAACAGTCGGATTTCCGGCTGTCTGTTCAGTAAAATTAAAAAAGTAGATATAAAAATATGTTATTGCCTGTCCGACAGTACAGATGAGACCTCCCACCCAGAAAGCACGAATACAATTTTTCAGGACCGGGCGTTTAATTTCATGTTTTTGCTCAAGCTTCTCATATTGCTGCTGTTCCGGGGTTTTATTTCCTTTTTTGCTCATGACTCCCGCTCCCTCCTATGTCATTTCATTTTTAAGTTTAATGATTTTATCAAGCTTCTTTTTAGCTTTTTTGTCTGTAAAATCGGGATCTTTCATTTTTTCCTGGAGTTCTACTGCCTCAATAAAGATTTTATAATCACTTGAAACAATGAAGTTCTCATCAGGGTATTTCTCCTCAAGCATTTTTGTCATTCTCTTTTCAATTTTTTTCATGTGGAATCGCTGGAGGTGCTTCACCTTATAGGCTACTAGTGTATCCCCATTGCTTTTGACCACCGCCACATCATAAAGTTCCTTCATTTTTTCAACGTCATGCTCAATGTTTTGGACTAAATCTAAATTTCCCTTCGTATTTTTATCAATTAATACTGCAGGTGGATGGGTCGTTTTCAGGAGTGCAAGGTCGCTGTCCGTTACCTTTCCATCATCGCTGCATCCTGATAATAAGTTCAGTGAAAATGCAATCATTAATAACAGTCTCTTTTTCATATTTGTCCCTTCCTATGTAAAATCTTTAATTATATTGTCCTCGAAAGGTTTTGGATTTATGAACATTATTATCCATCCTATTTTTTCCAGAAAAAAATCAATAAAAAAAGCCGGAAACACCGGCTCCTGTTTTATTATTGTTTTTTTCCGCAGCCGCATCCCTTTTTCTTTTTCTTTTTCTTGCTGACCGGCTGTGTTTTTTCCGTTTGCTGATCTTTATCCTTGTTAAGCATCGATGAGGCCCTCCATTACCAATAATTTTCCTCTACATAAATTATGCTGAGCCTCAGGAGCTTGTGTAAAGCAAACGCCTAAATAATATATAAATAGACCAATGCTAATCAATCAGTTTTTGCACAAGAGTTTCTATGATAGCAGCAAGTCCCGCAACCGCCAAAATAATCAGCACCGGAGCTGCAAAAGATGCATACAAGTAATAGGAAGCATATAAAAACATGGCACTCCACACACCAGTACACCAATAACAGCTAAGAAGCTCTCCAAAGAACCCCCTCACTCTCCCTTCCTTCACAACCCAATAAACTTCTATATCACCATTTTCATCTTTTTCTTCCACTTCTTCGAGAAAAGGCTTTCGTAAAAACTCGGTAATTTTATCAAATACAATCAGTCTGGTCAGCCTAAAGGAAGCAAGAGCCAAAATCAGCAGCTCCATAGGTGTTATGTCCATCTTTTTCACCTCAATTATAAAAAAATAGCCTATTTTTTGAAAAAACAAGGCGTTTGTCCGTAACCCATAGGGCACTTCGGCAATATGTTAGTAGTGTAGACCACAAGAAACAAACAAGGAGGAAAACAAAAATGGGTTGTGGAAAAAAAGACGACTTCAAAGGCAAAAGCTGTGTATGTGAAGTACTTCGTGCAATAAAAGATATTCAAGATAATGCAGATGATACGTGCGAATGCCCTTCAAACTGTTTCCTGGAGCCGCTTGGAGCGATTTCACCTTCAAACAGAAAGCGCCATAAGCGCCCGGATACACGAGTATTCACACTAAAAACAGCAGATGGATCACCATTCCATGCATTCTTTACAGGAAATGACTGTGCTTGTGTATCAATCTTCTTTAGAGTAGAAGAAGTATTTGATAACTGCTGTGCAGTGCTTCGCGTTCTAGAGCCAGTAGACAGAAAATCTGGCCCGGACAGAACAGTAAACCTTGCTGATGACTGCTGCATCGACTTGAAAAAGGTTTGCGAAGTTGACTACTTCCGCAGTACAAATGATTGCGTAACAGTTGATTTAACATGCTTCTGCGCTGTTCAGTGTATTGCAGATGTTGACCTGGATATTTGTGAAGACTAATTAAAAGAAGCCAGCCGAACATTCGGCTGGCTATTTTTTGCCGGCCTGCTTCAGCAATAAGATCTACCTTCTAAGACCAATCATTTTGACTGCTTTTAATGATTGAAAATTTAATTTTTCAGTACTTTCATCAAATAACTTTACCTCAATCCATTCTTCATTTTTTGAAACAAGAAATCCCCTTATGGCCTTTTCCCCGGTTTCAAATATGCATGGTATGGGCGGAAGCTGTTTTGGAAAATCAATTAAGTAATCCAGGCGTTCAAGTGTGTCCATTTCCTTAAAACTCTTTACACGATTGAAAGATGGTTTTCTTTTTTCAGTCGTAAAAGCAAAGGATGCACCTTTTTTCTCTTCTCTCCCGGATTCATACTCTTCAATGGTTTCCTGCACTTCCATTTGCCCTGCAGTATTTTCGATTTTTTCTTCCGGCACCGTTTGTTCCTCTTTAGTGCCAGCCAAATCCAATAAACTGTCATTTTGTTTCTGCTTGCGCTCCTGCTCTGCTTTTCTGCTGGAAAAGATGGTTTGCATCCTGTTTTCAGGAATTTGAAAATTCGGCTGCTGTATATAGAATAAAGGTTCTTTTTCTCTTTTCTCAGTCACTATGCCCACCTCCGCAATCGATATGGTTCGTCGTATTATATGTATGCAGAAAATGGGCTTTCGTTTCTGAGGAAATAAAAAAAGCCCGCTCACATTGGAGCGGACAAATTCTATTAAAGGATATGATAACCGGAATCAACGTGAATATTTTCACCTGTTATTCCTCTGGACAGGCTGCTGAATAAGAATAGAGCTGTATCTCCAACTTCTTCAGGAGTTGTGGTTTTACGGAGCGGAGCTTTTTCTTCAATTTCTTTAAGAATCGCATTAAATTCGCTTATTCCTTTGGCAGAAAGAGTCCTGATAGGGCCGGCTGAAATGGAATTAACCCGAATCCCATCCTTTCCAAGGTCATTAGCCAAATATTTGACACTTGCATCAAGGGAAGCTTTTGCTACACCCATAACATTATAATTCTTCACAACCTTTTCACCGCCAAGGTATGTGAGAGTCACAATGCTTCCGCCTTCTGTCATTAATCCCCTGGCTTCCTTTGCAACGGCAGTCAAGGAATAAGAGCTAATATTATGAGCCAGCAGGAATCCGTCTCTTGTTGTGTTCAGGTATTCTCCCTGAAGTTCTTCCTTATGTGCAAAGGCGATGCAATGGGCAATCCCATGAATTACACCAGCTTCTTCCTTAATTGTGCTGAAACATTTAGCGATGTCATCATCACTTGTTACATCACATGGAAGCACTAAAGAATGTGCATCCTCCAATGATTCAGCCAATTCACGAACACTTTTCTCCAGTCTTTCTCCCGCATATGTAAAAATTAAACGGGCACCGGCATCATGAAGGGATTTGGCTATTCCCCACGCAATACTTCTTTTATTAGCTACACCCATTACGACGAATGTTTTTCCATTTAAAGAAAGAGTCATTATTAAATCCTCCTGAGTTATTATCACATGTTATTAGTACCTAGTACTAATTGTACATCAATTCTGCGCAAAAGAAAAGCCGAAAAAAATCCTGTTGTCATTGAAGGATTTTTTTCGGCAGGATAAAGTCAATCAGATCCTAACACCATTCACAAAATTCAAGTTCCCGTTTTAATTCATCAACATATTCCTTAGATCCAGTAACAATCAAGCGGTCATTGACATGAAGTTCAGTATCTCCGTGAGGAACAATGGAATCCTTTCCTCTAAATATCCGAACGAAAATTACATCCCCTGTAAACGGGAATCTCCGAAGCATCATGCCTTCAAACTGCTCATTCTTTAATCGGATTTCATATAGAGCCGTTTCCTGGTTCGTTAATATGTTCACCACGCTTGGTGACTCGATTAATGCACGAAGCAGCGCCTTAGAGGAAAGAATAGTTGAAAACAATTCAATGTCATGCTCCCGAAGCGTTTCTTCCATATCAGGGCTTTCCATCCGGCAAATGACCCGGTCCACTCCCTTATCTTTAAAAGCAATGGATAATGTAGCATTTGTCTCTTCATCCCCTGTGGAGATTACAACAATATCCGACTCAAAAGCCTCTGTGCCTTCGAAATTCTCAATATCAAAATCATCTACTTCAATGATATCGAACAACGAGTCCGCTATCTGTTTTTCCGCCTTTTCCTGCTTCTTATGATATAAAGCCGGCTCGTAAAGGGATGACTTAAGCTCATTATAGATCGGCATAGTCATTTGGTTTGCACCAATAAAGGATACTTTAAGCTTCTTCTCCTCAGCAGCTTCCTGAGGAAATAGCTTTTTAAAGACAACAGGTGTAAATATACTTGTTATGACAGCAACTAAAATTAATGTGCCGCTCATTTCGGCAGTTATAACCCCCATTCTTTCGCCTATTGTTGCTGCAGCAATAACAAGGGAAAGAGTTGAGGTCAACAAGAAACCTGAGGCGATAACCGTCTTAATGTCATACCATCTTTTCAAGATATAAATCGGTATAAGCTTTGACAGCAGCAGAGCAATCAGCAGCAATGGTATAAGCATAAGCATCTTCGGATCTCCGAACAAAGTCCATACGTCCAGCCCTACCCCAACCATTACAAAGAAAATCGGTATAAGGAATCCGTATCCAAAAGAATCCAGCTTATGGATCATTTCCTGATTTGGCGCCAGGAGCGATACAAGAACACCGGCAAGGAATGCACCTAAAATATTCTCTGCCCCGACTGTTTCAGATAATGCCACAAGGAAAATAATTAGTGCAAATACTGCTCGTGTTCCAATCTGAACGGTCCCTGTCGACATCGCTTCAAGAAAATTAAGGTTCTTAAATCTTCTGCCGAGGAAATACAGCAATACGCCTACACCAAATAAGATGAGAAGGAGCCATGTATTTCCTCCGCCTTTGTCATTTAGAGATACAAATACGGCCAGTAAAATCATTGTTGCCAAGTCTGCAATAACTGCGATTAAAAGAATAATTTGGCCAATGCCTGTTTTCATCAAGTGTGCTTCCTTAAGAGTCGGAACTACAACTCCCAAAGAGATGGTGGAAATAATTAAAGTCATTAAAAAAGCATTATCAATGAATCCTGCCCAGACAAATAAATAGGATAGTCCTAATGAAACAAAGAATATCCCTATAAAAACAATTGAAGACACTGCAAATGAATTTGGCTCGAGTTTTCCGCTCGGCAGCTTTTCTCTCTTCTTTGAAGAAGAAAAAGCTGTAAAGTCAATCTCAAGTCCGCTCAGGAACATTAAAAATATAAATCCAAGTGTGGAAAGAGTTTCAAGCCACATATCCTCATGGACGATATTAAAGCCGCTCTTACCGATAATTAAACCAATAAGAATCTCAGCCACCACTACCGGAATAAAATTAATTTTCAGCCGGTGCAGTAAAATCGGCGTAAGAAAAGCAGCTATAATAACAATGACAAGCGATGCAACCGATGCCCCATGTTCCATAAAATAACCCCCTTAACCTGTTAAATAACTCATAAATAATGTCGCCATTCCAAAATAAATTAAAATACTGATCAGATCATTGATGGTTGTAATAAATGGTCCTGACGCTACAGCCGGATCAATTTTCATCCTGTGCATTAGTAAAGGGATCAGGGCTCCTGCAAGAGTGGCAACGATCAATGTAAACAATATTGAAACGCCAACTAAAACACCCAGAAAAAAATTCCCTTTCCAGAAGTAAACAATGAAAGTAACAAGAATACCGCAAATGCTGCCATTAATTAAGCCGGTCCCTGCTTCCCTTATCACCAGTTTCCATTTGTTTTCTTTCTCAAGGTCTCCTGTAGCAATTCCCCGGACAGCAACGGCCAATGCCTGTGTCCCGGTATTTCCAGCCATCCCTGCAATAAGAGGAATGAAAACAGCCAGTAAGGCCACCTTATCCAATGTGTTCTCAAACCTTCCGATCAGGCTTGCAGTTAACATACCCAAAAACAGCAGGATGATAAGCCATGGAAGGCGTTTACGCGCAGCAGAAACCGGATTCCGGTCAATATGATCCATATCCGATACAGCAGCTAATTTGGAGTAATCATCAGATGCTTCTTCTTCCATGACATCCATGACATCATCAACTGTAATAATACCCAGTAAGTGATTTTGAAAATCGACAACCGGAACAGCCAGGAAGTTATAGTCCTTAATTTTTCTTGCTACATCTTCCTGGTCTTCACCCACAGATACGGAAACTACTCTGTCATTGGTGATTTCTGAAATCATCGTGTCATCATCACTTACTATCAAATCCCTTAATGAAATAACGCCTATAAGCTTTTTTTCGTCATTTACAACGTACACATAATAAATGGTTTCAGCCCTTGGCGCTTCATTCTTTAAAATATACATAGCAGAACGAACCGTCTGATTGGCTGACAGTGAAACAAACTCGGTTGTCATAATACTTCCTGCTGTATATTCTTCGTAATGAAGCAAATCCTTAATTTCTTTTGCAGATTCATCATCCATAATGGTTAAATAGCTGACAACCTGGTCTTTATCAAGCTCATTTAAAACATCGACCGCATCATCGGCATACATTTCTGAAAGCATATCTGCTGCATAATGGGGATTCATCTCAGCAAGAACGTCTTTATAATCTTCTTCTTCAATCTCCAGATTTTCAAAAAGAGCGGCCATTTCTTCAGGAGATAGATAAAGATAAATTTTTGCACGGATATCCTCATCCAGATCTTTAAAAAATGAAGCCTGATCATATGGGTGCATATCAAGAAATTCATTTCTGAAGATATCAATTTCTTCATTTTGTAAAGATTGGATTAAAAGACTGGCATTGATGTGGGAACCTGACTTTTCCTCTGTATGACCTTCCATATCAGTTAACCTCCTCTCATTCCATTAAGCCATCCATACTCTGTTGGATAACAGGAAAATGTACTTCCCTATACTAGCAAAACTTTGTTTTTTTGTCGTCTCTGAGCAATTTGTAAATTTAATTTCCCCATTTCCCGGACTTTACAATCGTCAAAGCTTTATATGCTGCTGAAAAACAATGAGATATGATAAATATTATGAAAATTGATATGATAACAGTAGAACTTTTAAGGGAGCATTAAAATGAAACTAGATATTATTGGTGATATCCACGGCTGCTTTGCTGAATTTAAAGAACTGACTTTAAAACTGGACTATAGCTGGAAAAAAGGTTTTCCTGTTCATCCAAGCGGCAGAAAACTGGCCTTTGTGGGAGACCTTACTGACAGAGGCCCGGAGTCGCTTGCAGTCATTGATGCAGTGTATAACCTTGCAGCAAACAACTTGGGATACTATGTCCCGGGCAACCATTGCAATAAACTCTACCGCTTCTTTTTAGGGAATAAAGTGCAAATTACACATGGACTTGAAACAACAGTCGCTGAATATGAGCAGCTGTCTCCCAAAGCACAGGATGAGGTCAGACAGAAATTTATGGAGTTATATGATAACGCACCTCTATATCTTGTAATCGATAATAACAACCTGGTTATCGCCCATGCCGGAATTAAGGAAAGCTATATTGGGAAACATTCTTCAAAAGTAAAAACCTTTGTTCTGTATGGTGATATTACAGGAGAAAAAAATCCTGACGGCACACCTGTAAGACGTGATTGGGCAAGAGAGTATCAGGGTGATGCTGTAATCGTCTATGGCCATACTCCCTTAAAGGAAGTGATGAGTATTAATAATACCTATAATATTGATACAGGCGCAGTTTTTGGCAATAAACTAACCGCGCTTAGATATCCTGAGATGCAATTGCTATCTGTCCAATCCCGTATGCCTTTTGTTGAAGAAAAATTCAGGAAGATGTAACCAAAAAAGCCGGCAAATGCCGGCTTTACAGAAGACAATTCATGTCTTCCGGGAGCTGTTGTTCAAATATAAGGGTTTTGTGCAGGATTGGATGTTCGAAGGAAAGGCTGAAGCAGTGCAGCGCCTGCCGCCTGATGAACAGCCTTGTGCCCCCGTATAATTCGTCACCTGCAAGAGGAAAACCAAGCCAAGCCAAATGAACTCTGATCTGATGAGTTCTGCCAGTTTCAAGCTTCAGTTTTATGTGTGTAAATTCTTTATGCCGGCCGATGACCTGATAATGAGTACATGCATATTGGCCTTCCTCACTGACTTCCCGCTCAATGATACTGTCTTTCTTTCGCGCAATCGGCTGTTCTATTGTTCCTGCATCCGGGCAGATTGAGCCTTCAGCAAAGGCTTCATACATGCGATGGATTTTTCGTGAGCGCTGCTGTTCGCTGAACAAATGATGTACATGCCTGTGTTTAGCAATCAGAACCAGGCCTGATGTATCTCTGTCCAGACGTGTCACAATATGGGCTGCAGACTTTAAACCGATCCGCTGATAATATCCAATCAGCCGATTAGCCAGGCTTCCGGAAGGATGTTCTCTGGACGGAATGGAATTCATACCTGCCGGTTTGTTTACTACAAGAAGATAATCATCTTCATAAAGAATATCCAGGGGCAAGTCTTCCCCCTTCATGCCTTCACTTGGAACTTCTTCAGGGAAACCAACCTGAAGAACATCACCTTCTCTTAACACATAGCGGACATTGACTTCCTGATTATTAACCTGAATAAAGCCGCCGGCAAATTTTATATCTGTCAGGGCAGTTTTGGAAATATGATTGCCTTTTAAAAATTCTCTGATTAACACGCCCGCATCCCGGGCTGTAATTTTCCATTGTAATTCAAAACGCGCCATGAGCTGTAGGCTCCTGTTCTGTCAGATGATGACCTTTCTTCAATCAGCAACAAAAGAATCGTGGACCCTTTTCCAGAATGGAAATGGCCTGAACCTCGCAAAGCGGATCTTTTCATCTGCCACTCTGAATTGAATTGACTTTACATCTTTATGAAGAAGTGTCAAATGATCAATAGTAATTTGAAAATCCGGTTCATTCACCGGCTTCAGCATACATGTATGGTGGGCCGGCAATACGAGAGGCGAGCCCACAGTACGGAATACCTTATTATTAATGGAAGCCATTTCAGCAAGCTGGATGGCAGGCAAAGAAGGGTGCAGAATTGCGCCTCCAAGCGCTTTATTATATGCTGTGCTTCCTGATGGTGTAGAAACACACAGGCCATCTCCGCGGAACCGTTCAAAATGCTGGCCTCGAATTTCCACATCCATAACTAAGGTACCTTCTACAGCCTTGACCGTAGATTCATTTAATGCAAGATAACGGGTTTCTTTCCCGCCATGCTGGTAGCGGATAATCACTTCAAGGAGCGGATATTCAATTACCTGATACGGGGTTTTGGCAATTGCAATGACAAGCTTTTCGATTTCCTCCGGAACCCAGTCTGCATAAAAGCCAAGATGGCCTGTGTGTATACCTACAAAGGCTGTCTTGTCCAGGCGGCTGCTGTATCGGTGAAAGGCATAGAGTAAAGTACCATCCCCGCCTACCGATATGACTATATCAGGCTCTTCTTCATCATATGTAAGCTCGAAATCCAATAAATAGGTTCTCATTTTGTGCATGAGTGTATTCGATTTTGAATCTCCTTTTGAGGTAATGGCAAATTTCATCTTATCCAAGCTCCTCTTTTATACTGTTAGTTTTCTCCCTTTTGCTGTTTTTCTTTTTTTCTTGTAAAGAATGCCTGGGCATCCTGGATTTCACCGCGAATGAGTGACATTTCTTCATCCAGCCTGAAAGCAGCCTCTGCCGCCCTCTGGAGCCGCATCCGAATATCCTCAGGGAATTGGCCCTTATATTTATAATTCAGAGAGTGTTCCACCGTGGCCCAGAAATTCATAGCAAGAGTTCTGATCTGAATCTCTGCGAGGATTTTTTTTTCTCCCTTGATCGTCTGTACAGGATAGCGGATCACGACATGGTATGAGCGGTAACCGCTTGCTTTTTTATGAGATATATAATCTCTTTCTTCTACAATTTCAAAGTCATTTCTTTGTCTTAATAGTTCAACCACTCTCTTAATATCATCAACAAATTGGCACATCATTCTTACACCGGCAATATCCTGCATTTCTGACTCCAATCTGTCGAGTGGAATGCCTTTTTGGTTTGCTTTATCCAGAATGCTGGCAATTGGCTTTACCCTTCCGGTAACAAATTCAATCGGAGAATGGGAAGAATCCATTTCAAATTGGCTTCTCATGCCTTTTAGCTTAATTTTCAACTCTTCAACCGCCTGCTTATATGGCGCCAAAAATAAGTCCCAATGCTTCACCTGCAACACCACCAAATATCCGAAATAAAAAAGACGGCAACTGCACCTGCTGGCAGGTGCTTTCATGCTCCTGTAAATCAGCAAATAAATCTCTGTTCAAATACATAGCCTATCTCTATATCCAAGTATTAAGCCACTTAAACATTTAACTGGAATACATTCTCTACTTTTTCTACCATTTCATTTCCATAATTGCTGTTCCCGCGGATATTTTCTATTAAGTCTCCTAATTCCTCATGAAATCCTGCAAGCTCAAGGCGAGTTTGATTAATGTCAGAAGCATAAACCCGCAGACGGCCATCAAGTGCCTTTTTTAATTCCGGCCAGACTGTTTCCGGAAGGGAAATATATGTATAGTCATCGTTTTTCTCTGCTATATAAATAAATGAAAGATTATCGGAATCAGCTAATATTTGCTGCATAGCGGTTAAGCCTGAAACGGTCCCAGACTCTATTCCCAAGATTAATTCATTTCCTGCCCATTCTGCATTTACAATTGTAAGTTTCTGTTTCATTTTTCTACCTCCATTGTCATTACCTATTCTATCGCAGATTTTATGGACAGTAAAACCCCTGCTGCAATTTTTACAGCCGCAAGAAGCAAACTCCCCTGAATGAATTTATCACAAACTTAAAAAACTCTTCAAAGGATTGAAGTCCATGCTTAATAAGGAGATAATACAGATAATTACTTATAGCTGAGGTGTACAGGCTTGTCTAATAAAAATATTGAAATCGAATTTAAAAACATGATCACCAGAGATGAATTTACCGCTTTAATGAATTTTTTGAATATAAGAAGTGAAGATTTTTCCAAACAGGAGAATCATTATTTTGATACACCTGATTTTTTATTGAAGGAAAAAGGAAGTGCCTTAAGGATCAGGCAAAAAAACGGCTCGTTTGAATTGACTCTAAAACAGCCCCACCCTGAAGGGCTGCTGGAGACTAATGAAGATCTTTCTGAATCTGAAGCAGCAGAGATGATTCAGACAGGGAAAATCCCTGGGGAACAGATTAAAGAATCCTTAGAAGAGCTTGGCATAAAGACAGATAACCTTCAATACTTTGGCACTCTCACAACAAAACGTGCAGAAAAGGAATACAATAAAGGGTTGGCTGTTCTTGATCACAGCCGATATTTAAATAAGGAAGATTTCGAATTAGAATTTGAAGTAGATAATCGGAAGGAAGGACAAATGGTTTTTCTTAATTTACTTCAGCAGCTTAACATTCCTGTCAGAAAGACCGAAAATAAAATTAAGAGGTTTTATAACGAAAAATACAGACAGCAAAAGGCTAATAGAAACTAACCTTTTGCCAAGGAGCAATACAATGAACATAGACCAGCTAAAACTATTGATGGAACTGCAGGCACTGCAAGGCTTCAATAACTCTAAACAAACAAATACTTCTAACCCTCTGTTTCAAGAGCTGCTGGCAGGGCTGGTTTCGGAAAACAATGGTTCATCACTTCAAACCACCGGCGGTCTAGGATCAATTGCGTCTTTAAAGCCTTATATTAGTGCTTTACAAACTGCTTCTCCTGCAGCTGCTGCTCTACCGCCAGTTAAGCTAACCAAGTTAGCCGAATCCACTAAAAGTGATTTTGATGATCTGATTCAAAAAGCATCAGATAAGTTTAATGTGCCTGTTAATCTGATTAAGTCAGTCATTAAGCAGGAATCAAACTTTAATCCGAACGCCGTCAGTCATGCAGGTGCTTCCGGCTTGATGCAGCTAATGCCGGAAACAGCCAGGGGGCTTGGTGTTAATAATATCTTCGACCCTGCAGAAAACATTTTTGCAGGAGTCAAATATTTACGGCAAATGATGGACAGATATGGGGATAATGTAGAACTTGCACTGGCAGCCTATAATGCCGGACCTGGAAATGTAGATAAATACGAGGGGATACCGCCTTTTAGAGAAACCCTAAATTACATAAAAAAAGTTACCACTTCATTTATGGCTTAAGCTTCAGAACGGCCGCCCGATATACCGGGCGGCTTTTTTATGTTTTTTTCAGCAAATGTTCCGGATTGACAGCATGGGCTTAATCCATACTAAAAAAAATAAGCTTGCCAAGGAGACGTTAAAGAGTACAGTAAGCTATTTGTTTGAGATATAAACCCCTCATTGATAAAATATAAAGAGATTACAGCAATTGATATTAAATAGGAAGTTTTTTTAAAAATGATTAACTCATAAAAAGGAGTTTTAAATATGGCCGAGAAAATGCACACTCCCTTCGACGCTATTGGTGAGGAAAAGCTTCACCAGCTAATTGACGCTTTTTACCTGCGCGTAGGACAACATCCTGATCTCGTTCCTATTTTTCCAGATGACCTGACAGAGACAGCCAGAAAACAAAAACAATTTATGACTCAGTATTTAGGAGGACCTCCTTTATATACTTCAGAACATGGCCATCCTATGCTTCGTGCGCGGCACATGCCTTTTCCTATAACTGAATCCCGGGCAAGGGCATGGCTTTCATGCATGAATGAAGCGATGGACCATATCGGGCTGGATGGACAATTGAGGGAAGACTTTTTCTCCAGACTTGTGCTCACTGCTCAGCATATGATCAATACACCTGAGACCGGAGTGAAAGGTGATAGCCCGTGAATATGCCAGAATCCAATGAAATCAAGTTCACGTCACCACATTGCTATGGCAGTGAAAAAAAGCCCATAGAAGTCTATATGTTTGTTGACCCACTTTGCCCTGAATGCTGGGCACTGGAGCCAACCTTAAAAAAGCTTCTGATTGAATATGGCCGCTATTTCTCCATAAAGCATGTATTAAGCGGCAGGCTGGCAACTTTAAATATGGGGAAAAGACAAAACTACGAAAACATTGCGGATTTGTGGGAAAAGACAGCAAGCCGTTCTGGAATGTCATGTGATGGAAACCTCTGGTTCGAGAATCCAATTTCTTCCCCGCATCTGGCTTCAGTTGCAATTAAAGCGGCTGAATTACAGGGGAGAAAAGCTGGCATCAAATTTTTACGCAAGCTCCAGGAAGTTTTATTTCTTGAAAAGCAGAATGTGTCAAATTTTGAGGTTCTAAAGGATTGTGCTAAGGAAGTCGGTCTTGATGTAGTAGAATTTGTTTCTGATATTCATTCAGATAGTGCAGCCAAAGCTTTTCAATGCGATTTAAAAATAACTTCTGAAATGGATGTTCAAGAAATACCAACTCTTGTCTTTTTCAATGAAAACATAGAAGATGAAGGCATCAAAGTAACCGGGTATTATCCTTATGAAATTTATGAACAGATTTTGGAAGAAATGCTGCCTGATAAACCTGAGCGTGCTCCTCTTCCGCCCCTGGAATATTTCTTGAAATATTTTAAGCTGGTGGCAAGTAAGGAGATCTCCGTAGTATACGATATGACAGACAGCGAAGTGAACAAGGAAATGAAAAAGCTTCAGCTAAAGCAAATCGCTGAATATGTACCTGCTAAATACGGTAATTTCTGGAGATATTCCGGGTAATCTCAAAGCTGTGCAAACTGCACAGCTTTATTTTTTCATGAAAAAACCATGCAGTCTTATGCACGGCTCTTTCACAGTTTATTTTTTACGAACAAAGGGGATGGGAGAAATTTTTCACGTCCAAACAAAAGGGGTAAATGCTTGCATGTGATCAACTTCACATCTGTACTATATCATGACGAAAATGAACAAGGCAATTAGTTTGTGCCCTTTTTCACAATATTGTCAAAATCATGTCATGACACTCTGGACAACCGCATAAAATAGTTGTAACAATGCCCCAGGAGGAGACTGCAATATGAAAAAGCTGCCTGTATTTCTGATGCTGATGCTCATTTTAGTCTCCTTTATTTTGAATATTTTTGGCCTTATGAAACTTATTCCCCTTTTCATTACGTCACCTATTCTATTTATTTCACTTCTGATCTTATGTTTATATTTGAATGACCGAAGGAGATTTAAGGGGTTTT
Organism: Bacillus sp. 7894-2; assembly: GCF_002272225.1. NCBI lineage: Bacteria > Bacillati > Bacillota > Bacilli > Caryophanales > Bacillaceae > Bacillus > Bacillus sp. 7894-2. Next base: position 56,105 of record NZ_NPDG01000058.1, on the reverse strand, counting down.
GAACACCAAAAAAAGGTGCCGGGCAATTTAGCCTGGCACCTTTCCTGTTAAGAAAGTAATTTTTCCATTTCATTAAGCTTTTCTTCAAATACTTTGCAGGCATCCTCAATCGGCTTGCTGCTCGTCATATCTACACCGGCTTTCTTTAGCACTTCAATTGGGTAGTCCGAGCTCCCGGATTTCAGGAACTCAATATATCTGTCAACTGCAGGCTGGCCTTCCTGGAGGATTTGCTTGCTTAATGCCGTAGCCGCACTGAAGCCTGTTGCATATTGATAAACATAATAATTATAGTAGAAATGCGGGATTCTGGACCATTCCAGGCCGATTTCCTCATCAATTATGATATCTTCATCCCCAAAATACTTCTTATTAAGTTCATAATATTCTTTAGTCAATGAATCAGCAGTCAGGGCTTCATTGTTTTGCGCCTTTTGGTGAATAAGATGTTCAAATTCTGCAAACATGGTCTGACGGAAAACAGTGCCTCTAAAGCCTTCAAGATAGTGATTCAGCAGATACAGCCGCTTCTTATCATCATCAATTGTTTTTAGCAGATAATCGTTTAAGAGGGCTTCATTACAAGTAGAGGCAACCTCTGCAACAAAAATTGAGTAGTTTCCATAAGGGTATGGCTGATATTTTCTTGTGTAATAGCTGTGAACCGAATGCCCAAATTCATGAGCAAGAGTAAATAAGTTGTTCACATTATCCTGCCAGTTCATTAGTATATAAGGGTTGGTGCCATATGTTCCCGAAGAATAAGCGCCGCTCCTTTTGCCCTTATTCTCATGAACATCCACCCATCTATTTTCAAAACCCTCTTTTAAAATATTTAGATAGTCTTCACCAAGCGGCTTTAATCCTTTTAAAATCATATCTTTTGCTTCATTATAAGGTATCTCCATTTTTACTTCCTTCACTAAAGGAGTGTAGAGATCGTACATATGAAGCTCCTTAACCCCAAGAACCTTCTTGCGGAGTTTGACATAGCGATGCAGCAAATGCAGGTTATCGTTAATAGTATTGACCAGATTTTCATAAACACTTTCAGGAATATTGTCCGCAGAAAGGGCAGCATGGCGTGCGGAATCATAATTCCGGATCTTTGCGTTGAAATTATCTTTCTTTACGTTTCCGCTTAGAGTGCTTGCAAATGTATTGCGAAACTTCCCATAAGTTTCATATACAGCTTTGAATGCATCATGCCGGACACGCTGCTCATCACTTTCAAGAAAACGGATGAATCGTCCGTGAGTAATTTCGACTTCTTCCCCATTTTCATCTTTAATGGACGGAAACTCCAAATCAGCATTATTCAGCATGCCAAAGGTATTACTGGAAGCCCCAAGCACCTCGGAAGCTTGAGCAAGCAGGGATTCCTGCTCAGCAGATAATACATGAGGCCTTTGAAGATTAATTTCCTCCAGTGAATGTTTATATAATTGCAGCTCGGTTTTTTCCTTCAAAAAGCCTGCAATCTTCTCTTCATCTTCAGCCAGCAGCTCAGGAACAATATAGGCAAGCGCACTAGCAGCTTCAGAATACAAGTTTTTAATTTTGTCATCCATTCCCTGATAAAATGAATTTGTTGTATCCTGGTCATAACGCATATGGGCATATGTATAAAGCTTCCCAAGGCGCGAAAGTAAATGATCCTGGAACTGAAGCGCTGCATATAATGTTTCAGCACTTTCCCCGAGCCTCCCCTGATACTTACCTGCATCCGGAATCAGCTTCTGTATCTCACTGTATTCCTTGTTCCATTCATCATCAGAAGGGAATATATCCTCCAAACGCCAAGTATCTTCAGGTAAAATCTCATTCCTTGCCGGCAGTTTCTTTACAGTTGTTTCATTAGTCATACATTCATCCTCCATTCAAAAGTCCCATTACACTATCTTCTCTTTGAAGAAAAAAATTCCTGCTTTTTAAAGAGCAAAAATGGAAGTCTTTGATTATTTTATGTTAAATAAGATTTTTCATTTATTTGCCCTGCAAAATTCTTTGAGTGATGCCTCTATAAAAGTCGTCCTCTATTTGGATTAAATGGGAATAATGATCAGGCTCACCGGTTATTTCTGTTTTTTTGTATAAACCTTTTTCTGCATGATTAACAATGTTTAAGCTGATAAGGACATCAAGATATTCTTTAATCGCATGGATTTCGGAGCCTGTTTGAACGAGTGGGATTGACCTTATTTTTATATCGTTGTTCTTTACCCTGTTGCGAAAGGCTGCAATCATCTGCGGAAGCGAGAAGGGCCTCTCTTTGCCGATAATATCCATAAACAAATAACTCTGCCACTGTATAGGTGAGGTTTCTATATATGGAGAATAACGTACAGGAAGGCCAATTTCAGGCGGGAGGAACGCAGGAGCAATTGAGCGGGAGTATAAATCCTGAAGAAAGTTATTTCTAATAGCACCGCTATTTTGTGAAAGGGAATTCTTTATTTTCCGAACTTCTCTTTTCCATTCTTCTAGATTTAAATCAACTTTAGAATATGGATTAAATAATATAGTTGGATTTGCTTGGAAAATTGGTTTTACATCATAGTGCGCGCAGGCATTTCTGACTGTAAGGGGCTGGATATGGTGGATATTAATAAAAGACTTTGTAGTGGGGCAAAAAGAAGGGATTACCCAATGGCCTGAAGCTGCTTGCCGAAGAAATAGGTATTGGAAACCAGATAAAGTAATTTTTGTTTTACCCGTACGCTTAATACTTTTCCCTGCCAGTATCCAAATTGGAACGATATCTGACTTAAGGTAGGCTTCTGTCCGCTTTATAAATAGCTCCTCCGAAATGCTTGAACATTGATATTCAAGAGCATAATGAACACCTTCATAATGGACACTAATATCCGGCCGCTGTGATATTTCCGGATAATATGGTTCCAGAATTGGATTTAAACCTTTTTTCTTTAGCCATTGAAACAATAACACCTTTCCGGACATATGGTATTCTGATTCCCTTTCATACCTTTCCGGACATTCAGAACCCTTTCTGTGGCTGAAATGCGGGATTCTTTTCTTTCCAATTTTCATGATTACTTTCTCTTTGCATTCCGGGCAGTAAAAGTTGTGATTTTCCCTGTACTGCTGTAGAGCCGGGAAGCTGTGTGAACCTATAAGGCTTATTCGCACTCCATTCTCTGTTGAGGCAACTAACAAATGACCATCTCCTTTCCTCCTTATTGTTCTATTTTCAATGGCTAAATTCCTTTTTATCTGATGGATTCTCTCACAAGATTTTTCTATGCTAATCGTTTATTTCAAAGGCAGTTCACGTACAAAAAAGCCGATTTCATAATGAAGTCGGCTTTTCCTTACTATTTAAAATGTTTTCTCAGATTTTCAAAAACATCATTTTCTATAATCAATTTACCATATTCCATTACACGGTGAATAGTTGTACTTGTTTCGTATCCGTATTCAAGAAGAATACTCAGCATGTTATCTATGTCATCCTCTTCAAAAAGCTCTTCAGGGAATTCTGCGAATAAATAGTATTTCCCTTCAAAGGAATATAGCCTCGTAGTAATGGAATCAAGAATTGACCGCTTTGATAATGAAATAATGTCTTCAAAATCTTTAAATGTTAATAGAAACTCAAGATCTCCTTCATATCCGTTATCATTATCATCATCGGATTTACGGAAATGATGATCAAGCATTTCCTCTATATGTTCATCCACAGGCAAATCTTTCACTTTTTCATCCGGGACAGGAAGCTCAAACTTTTGACCATCCTTTGATAGCTGAGCTTTTGTTACAAGAACCTCCAAACCCTTATCCAACGCTTGAACCTGGATCCATAAAGGACCTTCAACAAGGAATTCTTCCTCCTGATGGACTTCATCCATCATTTCCCAAAAGAGTTCCTCACTCCGTTCACGATTGTACCAAATCTCTTCACGGTCAAAGCCTCTTTCTTCTATATCAAGATAAGAAATATAAAATTTAACGGTATGATCATTAATACGTTCGATTTCCATGCAGCAACTCTCCCTTCTGGCTATGATTGAAGGGACTAAATACCCCCAGCAGTCATGTGTTATCCATTTACCCGTAAATCAATTGGTTAATCCCCGATTAAATTGAAGGTAAAATGTATTTTGTACCTTGTACTTTTATTTTATGACAAATTGAGCATAAAGGGAATTAAAAAGTCATATGTTTAAAAAAACCGTTAAATGCCTATATTGTCCCAGTTGGTCCATCTTTTCTCAATGGCTTAACTAAATATTCTCTTATTATATCCATTTTCCTTTTTCTTTTTCACACAAAAGACAAAAAGACCTTCTTCTGTTAAACAGAAAGAAGGCCTCTCAATTTTAAGTATATTTGTTAATTAACCATACGCTGTGCTTCACGCAACTGGTAAGTACGGACTTTTCTTGGAAGGAAACGTCTTATTTCGTCCTCATTATATCCAACTTGCAAACGTTTTTCATCAAGAATGATTGGACGTCGAAGCAGCCCAGGGTTTTCCTTGATTAGCTCAAATAAATCTTGGAGAGGCATTGATTCAAGGTTTACATCAAGCTTTTGGAATGTCTTTGAGCGTGTTGAAATAATTTCATCTGTTCCATCTTCAGTCATTCGAAGAATTTCTTTGATTTCATCAATCGATAGCGGTTCTGAAAAAATATTTCGTTCTTTATAGGCAATTTCATGCTCTTCCAACCATGATTTAGCTTTCCTGCAGGATGTACAACTTGGTGAAGTGTATAATGTGACCATTTTACAAATTCACACTCCTTAAATTTAGACATATATGAAACTATCAGAGATTATATTTGTTTAATCAAATATTTCTAGAGTATTCTAGATTAAAATAACTTTAATCAAGGAATTTATATTATTTATTATACACTAAACAATATCTCTTTGGTATAACTTTTTATAAATATGATAAAAGTATTAAACATTCATTAAACAAACGGATTAAGAATTAGAATCTACTTAATAAGACGAATGAACAAGCAAAAAGTTTCATTTTTTTATATGATTTTTGTTATAATTCCTTCCATAAAGTTTCTTAAGCCTAAACCTAAGGAAATTTTATGTATGATTTTTTTTAGTTCAATACTAAATTATTCTTTATATACCCCTGTTAATTTTTAATAAACCAAAATTCTTATAAATATTTTCTCAATTAATTAATGAAAATGAAAACACAGCCATTTACAAAAATGGCTGTGTTTTTCCAAATCCTTATAAATCCTCTAAGACATCCGTTCCATTTTTATCTTCTTCATAAGTCAGTACCTCATCTACTGGCTGATATGACTTTCCATAAAAATGTGAATCCTTATAAGTGTGAATCATTTCATAGGTTTTCTTCATGGCTTCATAAATCATTTCTTCACTTTCGTTCTCAGGGGACCAATATAGAATTTCCATTGTATTGATTTCATTGGTCGCAAGAGACCGGCGGCTGTACCCGATTGATTGGGCGTGCTCAAACCCTTCTCTTTTATAGAACTTGAGGCGCTTTTCAGTATCCGTGTCTTCATAATCAACCGGCTCCACTTCCAATATGATCGGTTTGCGTTTGGCTTTAAGAGTTTGAAGTAGTTTATGGCCAAGTCCCTGTCCTCTGGATTCCTTCGAAACAAACAGATAATCAATAAAAACAAAGTTATCCAGCTCAACATACATAAGAACATGGTGTGGACCTTCATCTTTATGATAGATGTCTGACCGTTCCTTTAATAAGGTTTCCATATGTTCTCTTGATTTCATTTCTTCAATAGGGAAATATTGATTCAGTTTTTCATACCAATGCATGGATCTTCTCCTTTTTGCCCGTAAACAAACTATTGTTTGAAGAGCATGAATATTTATTCCAGCATGATAAGCTCCCAGCTTTCCTTTCCACTTACTTAGGCGATATTATTTCTAATCAGATTAAGTATTTGTGGAATTTCCCCTTTTAATACTGGAAAATTTCGAATAAAATATGATTAGGGATGTTTAAACACTAACTAATCACAGGAGACTGTGAAAAGAAAGATGGAGGTTTATCATGGTTGGTTACATAACTGATTTAACGATTGTTGCATTGCTTATAATTGGATTTACTGCCTTGTTAGGTGTACTAACTAATGGTATTGGAGAAAAGATTTTTGGCGGTAAAAATAAATCCGAATTCGTGGATCAATCCGCTAGAGTGCAGACTGGATGGAAAAGCGTAGGCGGACAAAAAAAGCAGTAGCCTATGCCTCTATACTATGATACCGCATACAAAATTTGTGTCAAATAATATGTAACTTAATTAATTGATAAACAAAAGCAAAAAGAGACCGAAATAATCGGCCTCTTTTTGCTTTTATGGTGTATAATCAACATTTTGTGTATACGAATTACCCGCATTCCATAAAAGGAATTCATCAATTCCCTGTTCTTTCAGTGCCTTTATCTGCGCTTCAACTTCCGCTCTTCCATACTTCTTATAGTTTCCTGCTCCTAAATAAGAGGCTGTAAAGTCCTGAAGCCATGGTCTGGATACAGGGGGACTATCCAACTCTTCCAATTTTCGATTCTCAAGCTTAGCATATTCAGAAACCAGCTTATAAGGTTCCAGGTCCGGCTTGGCTATACCGAAATAAGAGGTCCAGTGGCTTGGATAAATCATTGAAGAAATTACATCCACATGTTCTGAGATCTTAGAGAAATTTTGGCCAATTCCCGGAGCCTCTGGAAGGGTCGCCGTGTAGCCAAAGATATCGACCGAGACCTTTACCCCATATGGCTCGAGCTGCTTCCTGGCATACTCGACAAAGTCAGTAACCGCACTTACACGCTTTTGTACATTTTCAATTTTAAGATTTTCGTATTCACCCATACTATATTTCAAGGAGCTATCGCGGTGTTCAAACCCCTCAGGAAATCGGACATAATCAAATTGAATCTCCTGAAACCCCATTTTAGCAGCTTCGATTGCAATTCCAATATTGTAATCCCAAACCTCTTTTAAAAATGGATTTACAAACGACTCACCTCTGCCATTCTTCCAGACTGTTTTCCCTTCTTTATATGACCATTCCGGCTTTTTATTCGCCAGAACAGAATCCTTGAAAACGACCACCCGGGCAATCGGATAAATTTGCTTTTCTTCCATGGTTTTCAAGATTTTTTTTGGATCATTTATGTAAGGCTTGCCGATATCGGCATATGGTGATTTTTCTTCTGGAATATACGTCAGGTTGCCCCAATCATCCTTAATGTCAATTACCATCGCATTCAAATCGGTATCATCCATCAATTTTACTAATTTATTAAACTTTTCACCCCCTGCTGAGTGGCCTGTGACATATATCCCCCTTACTGCATCTGGATATTGAAAATGATAGCCGGAATCAAATTGAAAACGGCTGACTTTTTCAGGAAGGGTTTTCACAAGCGAAACATGTTCCCTTTTAGGATTTAGTCCTGATTCCTGATTTTCCTGTTCTTTTGCCTCACCTGGATCGGCTGACATGAATAAAGCTGATACTAACATTAAGGCAGCAGCTACGTTTAATGCCTTGTTCACATGTTTTGCCCCCTTATCTGAGTATTCTCTTTGATACCCTAATTATAAAATTATTTCAAAGAATTAAGAACTATCTTTATACTAAATTATCTTAATAAGTATTCTTTAAACCAATTTTAATAAAAAACTATCAAAATCCTGTTTAAATAAACAAATTGACGGAAAAATATAAATAATTGAAAATTCTCATAGTAATATTCCGGAAAATGATGTATTATATAGAAAGTACACATTAGCGAATAAAAGTGTTAAAGAGAATTCCCACACTCTTCATATTTGACTGGACCATTTACATCTTGGTAATTCCTTTATAGCGAACATTTACTTTTCCAGGATGTAAAAAACGATCTCAGTCGAGATCGTTTTTTGTTATTTTGCATATTTAGCTTTTAATTCGTTGTACTCTTTTTCAGAGCAATAAACAAAATGACCAGGTGTTATTTCGCGCATTTCCAGCTTTTCATTATCAGCATAATTGTGAACTGCCGGATCATATGATTTTCTTCTGCGGGTACGTTCCGTTTCAGGATCTGGAAGCGGAATAGCTGACAGCAGTGATTGAGTATATGGGTGCATAGGGTTATTATATAAATCTTCAGCTGGTGCAAGTTCAACCAGTTTACCGAAGTACATAACACCGATGCGGTCACTGATGTATTTAACCATAGATAAATCATGTGCGATAAACAGATATGTCAATCCTTTTTCACGCTGCAGTTTTTTCATAAGGTTTACTACTTGAGCCTGAATGGACACGTCCAATGCTGAAATGGGCTCATCGGCAATAATAAAATCCGGGTCAACCGCAAGCGCGCGGGCAATTCCGATACGCTGTCTCTGTCCTCCAGAGAATTCATGTGGGTAACGGTTAGCATGTTCTTTGTTCAGACCGACAGTGTCCAAAAGCTCGTAAACCCTCTCCATACGTTCCTTTTTGCTTTTTGCCAAGCCGTGAATATCGATTCCTTCAGCAATAATATCGGCAACCGTCATACGCGGGTTTAAGGAAGCATAAGGATCCTGGAAAATCATTTGCATTTTACGGTTAAACTTTTTCAGTTCTTTCGCAGATTTTTTGCCATGAACGTCTTCACCTTCAAAAAGAACCTGCCCATCTGTTGCATCATATAATCTGATGATAGTTCGTCCAGTAGTTGATTTACCGCAGCCAGACTCACCAACAAGCCCAAGGGTCTCTCCCTTATAAATATCAAAAGTAATCCCATCAACTGCTTTTACCATATTCGGACGGCCTACATTAAAATGCTGTTTTAAGTTTTTAATTTCAAGCAATTTTTCTGCCATTATTATTTTCCCTCCTTCACTACTACAGGCTTTTCAAAAGTGGAGGATAATTGGCGCATACGTTTTTTTACTGCCTCCGGGGGCTCAACCTTTGGAGCATCCGGGTGAAGAAGCCATGTTTTCGCAAAATGCGTTTCTGAGATTTGGAACATCGGCGGCTCTTCTTCAAAATCAATAGCAAGTGCATATTGATTTCTGGCTGCAAACGCGTCTCCTATTGGAGGGTTCGTCAAATCCGGAGGCGTCCCTGGAATAGCTGCTAATTCAGCTTTCTCATCATTTTCCAGGCTTGGCATGGACGCAAGCAATCCCCATGTATAAGGGTGACGCGGGTCATAGAATATTTCATCTACAGTACCCATTTCAACAATCTGGCCAGCATACATTACAGCTACCCGGTCCGCAACATTTGCTACAACACCGAGGTCATGCGTAATAAAGATTATGGATGTATCCATTTTATTTTGCAGATCTTTCATAAGCTCCAGAATCTGAGCCTGAATCGTAACATCAAGTGCCGTTGTCGGCTCGTCAGCGATAAGAAGTTTGGGATTGGCTGCAAGGGCAATCGCAATCATCGCACGCTGTCTCATACCGCCGGAGAATTCATGAGGATATTGATTTACCCTTTTCTCAGGCATCGGAATACCAACAAGTCTCAGTAATTCAATTGCTCTGTTTTTGGCATCAGTCTTAGACATATTCTGATGTTTAACCAGCACTTCCATTATCTGTGTTCCAACTCTCATCGTTGGATTCAATGATGTCATTGGATCCTGGAAAATCATACTGATTTCTTTGCCGCGGATCTTTTCCATTTGTTTTTCTGTTTTGGGTACGATGTCTTCTCCGCTTAAAAGAATTTGCCCGCCTGAAATACGGCCTGGCGGCATAGGTATTAACTTCATAATTGACTGGGAAGTAACACTTTTGCCTGACCCTGATTCACCAACAATCGCAAGCGTCTCTCCCTTATGAAGGTCAAAGCTGACTCCACGGACTGCTTTTACTGTACCTCCATATGTTTGGAATGAGACTTCTAAATTTTTTACTTCAAGTAATTTTTCCATGTTCTCACTCCTTATTTACGCATTCTTGGATCTAGAGCATCACGCAAGCCGTCGCCAACCACGTTAAATGCAAAGATCGTTAAGCAGATAAACACAGCAGGGAAGAATAATCGCCATGGATAGTAACGCATAGCCGACAGTCCATCATTGGCCATTGTTCCCCAACTCGCAATCGGCGGTGTTAACCCAAGACCAATAAAGCTTAGGAATGCTTCTGTAAAAATAGCAGAAGGGACAGTCAGCGTCATTGTGACCAGAATAGGCCCCATTGAATTTGGTATTAAGTGTTTGCCCATAATCCTGCTTGTATTGGCACCAAGTGTTTTGGCAGCCAGGACATATTCCTGATTTTTAAGAGATAACACCTGTCCGCGGACGATACGCGACATATTGATCCATCCAGTTATGGACATGGCTATAATCATAGTCGACAATCCCTGTCCAAGTACAACCATTAACAAGATTACTAATAATAGATAAGGTACACCATATAAAATATCGGCAAAGCGCATCATTCCTTCATCTGTGCGTCCGCCTTTATAACCGGCAATACCGCCCCAAAGCACACCAATAATCAAATCAATTACAGCTGCTGCAACCCCAATGAAGATGGAAATTCGTGCACCTTCCCATGTACGGGCAAACATGTCACGACCAAGGTCATCCGTTCCAAACCAATGTTCAGAAGAAGGGGACTGATTTTTGTTGCTTAGATCATTTGATGCATAATCATATGGAGTCATATATGGTCCAAAGATTGCCATGAAGATCAGCAGTCCTAATAATACTAATCCAAACAGGGCAAGCTTGTTTTTTCGAAATCTAATAAATACATCCTTCCAGAAAGAAAGACTTGGTTTTGAAATTTTTTCAGCTTCACCAAGCTGTGTTCCGACTAACTTAAATTTATCTTTCGAAATCTGCATAATTACTCTCCTTTCTTCCCGCCTGCAAGTTTGATGCGTGGGTCGATGATTCCGTATGCAATGTCAACAAGGAGAATAGATACAAGCAACAGAATACTGTAGAAAACGGTTACACCCATTATGACCGTATAGTCACGGTTGTTGATACTAGTTACAAAGTGCGCACCAAGTCCAGGAATACCGAAGATTCTTTCAATAACGAAACTTCCTGTTAAAATACCCGCTGTCAGTGGCCCCATATAAGTTACTACTGGTAAAAGGGCATTACGTATCGTGTGTTTTACTGTAATTACTCCCCTGCTTAAACCTTTTGATTTAGCAGTCTTAATATAATCATTTGCCAGAACTTCAAGCATGCTCGAACGAGTCAGCCTCGCGATAAACGCCATTGGTGTTGAAGCCAATGCCACGGCTGGCAGAACGCTGTGCATAAAAGATTCCCACCGTGCTACAGGGAAAATACCCATTTTTATTGCCAGGAAATATTGCAAGAATGATGCCATGATAAAGGAAGGTACTGAGATACCTAATACAGCCACAATCATTGCTGTGTAATCCGGCCATCTATTGTGCTTTAATGCCGCAATAATTCCTAAAAGAACTCCTACTGCAACGGCGATAAAAATGGCTTCCATTCCAAGAAGAAATGAAACAGGGAAACCTTCATTAATCAAGTCGTTAACAGTTTGACTTTTATATTTAAATGACGGGCCGAAATCCCAATTCACGATCCGAACTAGATACTCCCAATATTGTGCATACCAAGGCTTGTCCAAGCCAAAATGAGCATTCAGGTTAGCTTCAATTTCGGGAGGAAGTTTTTTCTCAGATGCAAAAGGGTTTCCGGGTGCAATGCGCATGAAGAAAAAAGTTGCCGTAACGATCATCCATAAAGACAGAAGCATGTACAGCAAGCGTTTTCCAATATATTTCGCCATTGTCAAACACCTCCAATTTATTACTATGCCTTAATCAGAAACGAAGGTATATGGGACAATTACTCCCATATACCTTTCGTCTTAATCACTATTTTTTATTCAAAGTGTGCCCACTTGTACTGAACATCACCAAGACCAGATACAACAACATCTTTTAAGCCTTCAGCCTGTACCCAGTTATTAGTGTAGAAGTAAATTGGTGCTACTGGCATATCTTCCATGAAGATTGCTTCTGCATCCTTTAATAATTGCTGGCGAGCTTCAGCATCTGCTTCAGTTGCAGATTTTGCAAGAAGATCCTGGAACTCTTTGCTCTCCCATCCAGTACTGTTGTTACCGCCATCGGCGTCACGATACATTTCAAGGAAGTTCATCGCATCATTGAAGTCACCTAACCAGCCTAAACGGCCAACTTGGTAATCCATTGTATTGATTTTATCAAGGTATACATTCCACTCTGCGTTATCAAGATTTACTTCAACACCAAGGTTTTGCTTCCACATATCCTGAATTGCCTGAGCAATTTTTTGATGTGCTTCAGAAGTGTTATAAGATAACGTTACAGCAGGAAGCTCAGACGCATCTTTATATCCAAGTTCTTCTAGACCTTTTTGTAAAAATTCTTTTGCTTTTTCTACATCATTGTCAGGGAAATAACCCTTTTCGTTCTCTTCAAACATTGTTGGAGGAACGATTGCCATCGCAGGAAGCTGTTCACCCTGAAGGATGTTATCAATGATTTCCTGACGGTTGATAGCATGTGCAAATGCTTTACGGATATTTACGTTGTTGAATGGCTCAACAGTTGTATTGAACTTATAGTTATAGATACCAGCGATTGGCTGAGTTGTCAGGCGTCCATCATCTTTAAGAGCCTGCATTGCATCAGTTGGCAGGGCACCAGTAGGAGCTCCAGCCCAATCTAGTTCGCCATTATCAAACATTGATAATTCAGTGTTAGGATCATTGATCATAATCATTTCAATGCTATCCAGCTTAACTGTTTCAGCATCCCAATAAGTTTCGCTCTTTTCAAGAACGATCTTATCGCTGTGAGACCATTCTGTTAAATGGAAAGGTCCGTTAGTTGTATAGTTTTCACCAGCATCAGTTGCCCACTCTGGATTAGCTTCAGCAACTTTGCTGTTAACCGGCAGATAAGTATAGAAAGCTGTCAATTCCAAGAAATATGGAGTTGGGTTAACAAGCTTAACTTCAAGAGTTTTGTCATCTACTGCTTTAACGCCTACAGCATCAAGTGAGCCTTTGCCAGTATTTGCTGCTTCAGCACCTTCGATGTAGTAAAGCTGGTATGCATATGTTGAGTTGTTAGCTGGATCAAGTGCCCATTTCCAAGCATATACAAAGTCATTAGCAGTTACAGCATCACCATTAGACCACTTCGCATCACGGATTTTGAAAGTGTAAGTCTTTTGGTCATCAGAAACCTTTACATCTTCAGCCATTGCATTTTCTGGCTTTCCGTCTTTACCAATACGAGTCAATCCTTCAAGGATTTGGCGAAGAACAGTACCAGATGTAGCATCCTCTGCTAACCCTGGATTTAAAGATGGTGGTTCAGTGTTGATGTTTACTCTTAATTCCTGTGGCACATCAGACTTTTTGTCGTCGTCTCCGCCCTTTTTGCCGTCTTCAGCATTGTCTCCGCCGCCGCTACATGCAGCAAGGAACATGCTTAGCACAAGCAGCATGCTAAAAAAGATCGATAATCTTTTGTTCACGGTATTAACCCCCTATTAATTTCCTCAAACAATTCCTTTACCATTTGTCTTTCATATAAAACACAACTGTGCGCCCCAGATATATTACTTAAATAGTCTGTTAATTCAATTTAAAAAATTTGCAGACTATTTAAAAGGCAACAAAAAAAGCAAGTTTATATTCTCTTAAAGATAGATTATCTTTTAAATCTGATAATTCAGATTAAAATGGGTAATCTATAATATGTAAGCTATAAACTTACTCAATATGCACCATATTCTCGCAATCTGGAGTGATATAGGTTTGTTTTAAATGTAACAAATTCGTAAAGATTATGTTTGTTACGTTTATTATAAATAGTTTAAAAACTTATTGCAAGTGGCTTTTTGTACATGCAATTCCTTGAAGTACGACATTTTTCGTCAAAAAGTCTTATATATTAAGATTTTTGAGATAATAAAAAAAATTTTCTTTTTAAGATATTTTGCTATTTTACCAGGAAATCGGACCCACATATTGGTAAAATTTAACCTTGTTATGAAGAATAAGTACTCCCTATAATTTCTAATTCTAAGCTTGATTTTTGTATCCGAATAGTTTAACTTATAATATAATACGATAAAATTAAATTATCTGTCGGCAACGAAAAAAGAGTAGTACATTTACCCAGGGTTTAGCAGAGAGTCTGTGGAAGGTGCAAACAGGCAGCCCGGTAAATCGAATGGACTTTTGAGCCTCTGATTGTTCAGGCGCTTCCCTGCGTTATCGGGGACCTATGCGATTTTCTGCATGGGGCAGAGTGACTCAGTTTTTGAGTAATTAGGGTGGCAACGCGGACCATTCGTCCCTATTTTATAGGGATGAATGGTTCTTTTTTATGTCCTTTTTATGATTACATGACAAAAACTTCACTTACACGCCTGTCAATTCATGATCTTTTAAGCCGATTAAAGGAGGAAAAGCATGAAAACTATATTTTCCGGCATTCAGCCGAGCGGCACAATTACTCTTGGCAATTACATTGGTGCCATGAAACAATTTGTTGAACTGCAGAATGACTACAACTGCTATTTTTGTATTGTTGATCAGCATGCCATAACTGTTCCCCAGGACAGACTGGAATTGAGGAAGAACATTCGAAGTCTTGCTGCCCTCTATTTGGCTGTTGGAATCGACCCTGAGAAATCCACTCTGTTCATCCAATCGGAAGTTCCAGCCCATGCACAGGCAGGCTGGATGATGCAATGTGTTTCTTACATCGGTGAGCTCGAGCGCATGACCCAGTTCAAAGACAAATCCGAAGGTAAAGATGCCGTATCTGCAGGACTGCTGACCTATCCCCCTTTGATGGCTGCAGATATTCTTCTATATAATACTGACCTAGTTCCGGTTGGAGAAGATCAAAAACAGCACCTGGAATTAACCCGGGATCTTGCTGAGAGATTCAATAAGAAGTACAACGACATCTTCACTGTTCCAAATGTAAGAATCGCCAAAGAAGGCGCAAGGGTAATGTCACTTCAGGATCCATTAAAGAAAATGAGCAAATCTGATCCCAATAAAAAGTCATTTATTTCATTATTAGATGACCCTAAACAAATTGAAAAGAAAATAAAAAGTGCCGTAACAGATTCTGAAGGCATTGTTAAGTATAATAAAGAAAACAAACCAGGAGTATCCAACCTCCTTTCCATTTACTCAATCCTTTCAGGAAAAACTGTTGCAGAAATCGAAGGAGAATATGAAGGCAAAGGATACGGTGAATTTAAAGCCGGCCTTTCTGACATTGTTATTGAAACACTTAAACCTATTCAGGATAAATATTATGCATTAATGGAATCAGAAGAACTTGATCTTGTACTTGATCAAGGAGCAGAAAAAGCTAATAAAGTCGCATACAAAATGATTAAAAAAATGGAAAGCGCCATGGGACTTGGCAGAAAGAGAAAATAAAAAAACAGCCTCAGGCTGTTTTTTTTAATTTACTTTTGGACCATGCTCCATTTCCCACAACTTCTCAAAAAACGGCTGTCCCTTTATTAAGTTTTCACAAAATTTTTCATGTTTACTGGACCAGCCGTATTTACTTTCATCAAATAATTCATACCAGGCCTCTTCGAAATTCATTGATTGTATTTTCGTATAGCGCTCAGGGCTCCACTCCGTATACCAATAACGGATTTCAGCATCATTTTTAGATGAATGAAGTTGGTCGAGTGCCATAAAGAGCAGCTGTTTAAGCTGTCTTTCTTTTCTTGTCAAACCTGCCATTAAATCTGGAGAAGGAGAAAGAATATGGAATTCCTTCAATGCCGTTTGATCATTAAATGAGTAATTAGCCGTTTCCTGATTTTCAAGCATTTCATATGCCAGCTGTTCCTGCCTTGGTATTAGCCTGCTTTTTCTGATTGGAATATTATAGCCGATTGTATCTACAGCCAATATGCCTGTCCCATCTGATACAACAAAACAATACTCTAACTGAATGCGTTCGTGATTTTTCCTTAAATAAGCTTTTTGATAAATATCATCTAGAAGTTGTTGTGGCAGCTCAGAAAGATCATTTTCAATATAATTAAAAAGAACTGGGTCAATCTTCAGCAACGGAACCTGGTCAAGCAGTTCTACGCCATCATCTTTTCTCCATTCATGAAAATGGCATACATTGTATCCATTCTCTTCTCCTTCAAACCAATTCACCCAAACATCATGAAGATACAACATTTTTCAACCCCCACTTCAACAAACTATTTGTCACTCAGTATGGGCATCAGGCAGTAAATTTATTCCTAATTTGCACTCACAATCCATTATTTGTAATATATAATCATTAAAGTAATTGATGATATCCTTTTATTCATCCTCATTGGAATGGGGTATATATATGCTCATTGTGATAATAATGATTCCGACCGGAAGCAAATAGCATTCTGGACGAGAGGTAATAAAGTCCAAGTATTCTTTGAAGGAATGTCCAGTTGTAAGCAAATTTAAATACCCTATGATACTGACTCCTCCTGAAACAGAAACCCCAAATCCCGTTAAAAGCCAAAATGCCCTAAACAACATATTCTCTTCTATATATGTGAGTCTTAATAGGTTTTGTTGCTGACATAAACTCACTCCCACTATCTTTTTTTACATGTATATGAAGAAATTTGTTTAGATATGTACAAGCTATAGGCCATTAGACAACAAAAAACGCCTGATTACAGGCGTTTTTTGTTATCTGTTTGATTTAGGGTTGAAGGCATCTTTTAAGCCTTCACCAATAAAGTTAATAGATAGAATTGTAAATGTTAGAACAGCAGCAGGCGGAATCCATATCCACCATTTACTTGTTAAAACATCGGGACTCCTTGCTTCCTGAAGCATGTTCCCCCAAGTTGGAATGTTGATTGGTACACCAAAACCAAGGAAGCTTAGGCCTGTCTCTGCTACGATCATCGCTGCAAGAGTAATGGTTGCCTGAACAATAATGGTTGACATGACGTTTGGCAGTAAATGTTTAAAAATGGTTTTCGGTGCAGAACATCCAATGGATACCGCACTCATGATATATTCATTTTCCTTCTCAGCCATGACCTTGCTTCGCACCAGACGTGCAGTCCCTGTCCAGCTGAGTACACTTATTACAAATATGAGGGTTCCTGTACTTGATTCAATAAAAATGGATTTCAACACGATAACAAATAGCAGGAATGGAAAGTTCATCATAAAGTCTGTGAATCTCATCAGGGCATTATCAACCCAGCCACCAAAGTAGCCCGCAGTAGCACCAACGAGAGTACCAAGGGTAATAACCGAGATCGTGATAGAGAATGCAAGCAAGAGTGATGTCTTGCCGCCATGCAGAGTTCGGGCAAAAACGTCTCTGCCAGACTTGTCAGTGCCGAAGTAATGTTCAGCAGATGGCTCTTTGCTCATTTGTGTTAAATTAATCTTGGCTGTCTCCTCAACCGGCATAGTCAGCGGCTCAGCCAATATGGACATTACACAGACCAGCAGCAGGAATACCAGACTGATCATTGCTGCTTTATTGCGCAAAAACTTGCGGCGGGCGAGAGCCCATGGTGATTGACTCTTCGGAGGTTTAACAGGCTCTGCTAAACCAGGCGAAGTTTGCTGTGAAATTGATGGTTCCATACTCTCACCTACCTAACTTAAACGAATACGCGGATCTACTAATCCATATAGTAAATCTGCAACTAAATTTCCAATAAGCGTTAGAATAGTCAGCATCATGGCAATAGCCATCATGACAGAATAATCACGTGAATTAACTGATTCTACGAATAAATAACCGATGCCAGGGTATGTGAAAATGGTTTCTGTGATAATTGCCCCTCCAAATAGATTGGCAATATCGAATCCAAGTAAAGTTACAATAGGTATGATTGAGTTTCTTAGAATGTGCTTATTATAAATCGCAGATTCTTTCGTACCTTTAGCTCTTGCTGTACGAACATAATCCTTGCGAGAGCTTTCGATCATATCATTTCTTAAGAACTGTGTATATGCGGCTGTAGCCATGGCTCCAAGTACTAAAGCCGGCAATACTGTATGTTTTGCTTTACTTAAGTAATATTCCAGTGTTCCTGCTTCTACCCCGCTGCCGATACTTCCAGTGGCTGGAACCCATCCTAGATTGATGGCAAAAACATAAATAGCAACCAAAGCTGCAACAAAGCTGGGAATTGCAAGTGCTAGATAGTTAAAAGCTGATACTAAATAATCGCCAATGCTATAGGCAAACCGCCCAGAGTATCTTCCCATTAAAAAGGCTAATAAATAAGTGATTAACAGAGCTGATATTCCTAAAATAATCGTATTCGGCAAACGGTCACCAATTAATTCCATAACCGGGCGTTTGTGAACAAATGAATCTCCAAAATCTCCTTGGACCACACCACTCATCCAGCGGACATACTGCACAGGAATAGGATCATTCAATCCCATCTGCTCACGCATTTCTTCAATATACTCCGGATCTGAGTTTAATGGGTCAATTTTTCCAGATAGTGCATCACCAGGCATAAGCTTTGCCAGGGTGAAAACCACTACTGAGATAAGGAAAATTATTGGAATCATACCTATGAGTCGTCGAATTGTGTACTGTAGCATTTCCATTCCCCTTACCAAACAAAAATTTATTCGCTGGTTAAACTTGTATTCCTTGGGAGAACAAATCCCCCAAGGAATACAGGTCCCTTTAATACTATTACTCTACAATGTGCCACTTGTGGAACTCATCAGTTCCAAATGGAGTTACTTTAACTCCGCCAACACGCTTGTTGATCGCCCATGGATCTACACGCTGTTCGAAGAAGATGATTGGCAATTCTTCATTAACAAGCTTTTGCCATTCATTATAGACTTCCTGACGGTGTTCAGTAACATCTTTACTTTCATCTTCAGGGAATGTAATACCCTTCTTAATTAGCTCATCAGACTCTTCACTGTACCATCTCCACATGTTCCACTTATCAGTAGATAACCAGATTCCAGCTGGATCTGGATCATTTGCAAGTCCCCATGCACCCATGAATGTCTCAACAGATGGATCATCTGCTTCGATAGTGTCATAGAAAAGGTTGAAATCTTTTAATGAACCGCCATTAAGCTTTGCATTTAAGCCAACTTCCTGCCATGATTGCAGGATGAATTGAGCACGTGCTTCTGAAGTTTCAGCGCCTGCCATTGCATCAAAGTTAATTGTAAATGGTTTGCCTTCTGGGTCTTCACGGAAGCCGTCGCCGTCTTTGTCCACATAACCTGCTTCGTCAAGTAATTTCTTTGCTTTTTCCGGATCATACTCATACGGATTGATTTCTGAATCATCAATTTTCGCCCAAGATACTGATGGGAAAGGAGTGTTTAATGGTTTTCCTAAGCCATTTGCAAAACCATCGATAAATGCCTGACGGTCAATGGCATGTGCCATTGCATGGCGAAGGGATTTGTTCTGGAACTTCTTGTTATCAGATACTACTACACCTTTTTTAGTGTCATAGTGACCCCAGTCAAAAGCAATATAGCTGTAAGACATAGCATCTGCTTCTACCGGATTTACGTTATCAAGAGCTTTAATAGCTTCCCATTGATCTTTTGGAGCTTCGATAACATCGATTTCTCCGTTTTGCACTAAACCTTGCGCAAGAGAACCATCAATGATTTTGTATACTACTCCATCCAATTTCGCTGGTCCCTGCCAGTAATCATCAAAACGCTCAAATTCGATCATTTCACCAGGTACGATGTTTTTCACTTTAAAAGGACCTACACCGATTGGAGATTTACGGATTTGATCGGCGTCCGGAAGCTCTTTAGAAGAAATATCTCCGTAGTAGTGCTTTGGTTCAGGATAAATCCAGATATTTTCCAATAAGTTAACAGAAGGCTCAGTTACTGTTACCTCAATTGTATAATCGTCTACTACATTGATACCTTCAATTTTGTCAGCTTTACCATCTTTATATTCTTGAGCACCTTTGATCATTGCTACGTTAGCAAAACGGGCACCTTCATACGTTGGATCTGCAATTAAATACCATGCATATTCCATATCTTCCGCTGTTAATTCTTCACCATCATGCCATTTAACCCCTTGCTTAAGCTTGAAGGTTAATTTAGTTTTGTCTTCAGATAACTCATATTCTGCCAGGTTCGGTTCAGAAATAAGCTCATCATTTACTTTAAGCAATCCTTCATGCATAAATTGAAGTGCATTTGCATCATCTTCACCTTCATAATAAGCAAAAGATAAAACGCCTTTAAATGGCTGTGTGTAACCGAATGTTACTTTGCCGCCTTCTTTTACTTCTCCAGATGCTTTCCCATCATCTTTTGGTTCCTTTTCAGTGTTGGCTTTCTCTCCGCCGCCAGAACATGCTGCAAGGAATACAGACATGACAAGCAGAAGCGAAAGCAGCCAAAATGCTGATTTCTTCATTGTTTTCCCCCCGAAAAATATTTTTTTGACAAAGCCTTATTTATATAAGTGACAAGCGACTCTATGCCCAGGCTTCACCTCCTTTAATTGCGGTTTTACACTCTGGCATTCAGGCATTGCATGTGCGCAGCGCGGATGGAATGTACATCCTTTTGGAGGATCAATCGGGCTTGGTACATCACCCTCTAATATGATTCTTTCTTTTTTCTTCCGCGGATCCGGTTCAGGAATCGCAGAGATCAGTGCCTGAGTATATGGATGCAGAGGCTCTGCGTAGAGGCTGTCCTTTTCAGAGACTTCTACAAGGCCTCCCAGATACATAACCCCTATCCGGTCACTCATATGTTTAACAACACTCAAATCATGGGCAATAAATAAGAATGTAAGATCAAATTCATCCTGCAGCTCTTTTAGTAGGTTCAATACCTGTGATTGGACCGAAACGTCCAGGGCTGAGACAGGCTCATCCGCAATAATCAGCTTAGGCCTTAAAGCCAGGGCTCTTGCTATTCCGATACGCTGTCTTTGCCCGCCGGAAAACTCATGCGGATATTTATAGTAAGCATCTTCAGGCAGTCCAACTTTCGCAAGAAGATCCATTACTTCCGGCTTCAGTTCCTTTTCGGATTTGCTGTTATAATTTCTGATTGGCTCTGACACAAGGTGTCCGACCATCATCGTGGGATTTAATGAAGCATATGGGTCCTGGAAGACCATCTGGAAGTCCTGGCGGATTTTCCTCAGGCTGGTCCCTCTCACATTAGTGATATCCTGTCCGTCAAAAATGATTTGCCCCTCTGTCGGCTCCAGAAGTCTGAGTATTGTTCTGCCTGCTGTTGATTTTCCACAGCCTGATTCTCCAACCAGTCCTAATGTCTCCCCTTTTTTAATTTCAAAGGTAATATCATCGACTGCCTTAACGACAGCTACAGTCCTTCTAAGGATTCCGCCTTTTATAGGGTAGTATGTTTTTAGGTTTTTAACCTCTAATAGCACTTCATTGCTGCTTTTATCCTTTTTTAGAACAGCTGTATTATTATGCTCTGTACTCATTATGCGTTCACCTCTTGTTTCGGCTGGCTTGTCTCGTAAAGCAGACAGGCAACCTCATGTCCTTCTTCATTTTCTGCCAATTGAGGTGTTACTGTCAGGCATTCAGGCATTGCCTTAGGGCAGCGCGCCGCAAATTTGCAGCCTGTTTTAGGCATATTTTTTAATGAAGGCACAATTCCTTTTATTGTGCTTAGCTTTTCCACTTCTTCATCCATTTTCGGAATGGCTCCCATCAGGAGCTGAGTATAAGGATGCTTTGGATTGTGAAATAAAGAATCTACATCTGTCCGCTCTGCTATTTTTCCTGCATACATAACGATTACTTCATCGCACATCTCAGCTACTACACCAAGATCATGAGTAATCAGAATGACGGACATATCATTGACTTCCTGGATTTCTTTTAAAAGCTCAAGAATTTGGGCTTGTACAGTTACATCCAGGGCAGTAGTCGGCTCATCTGCGATCAGCAGCTTCGGCTGGCATGCAATGGCTATGGCAATCATAACCCTTTGCCTCATACCTCCTGAAAGCTGATGCGGATATTCATCCACAATTTTTTCAGGTCTTGAAATTCCTACACTTTTTAGAAGTGCAATACTTTTAAGCCGTGCTTCTTTTTTGGAGATCTTCATATGATTGAATAATACTTCCTGCAGCTGGAACCCGATCGAGAAGACAGGATTTAATGAAGTCATAGGTTCCTGGAATATCATCGCGATATCTTTTCCCCTGATCTTATTAATCTCTGAATCTGTCATGTTCTCCAAATGAACACCGTCAAAGAGAATCTCACCGTTTCGGATCTTGCCAATGCCTTTAGGCAGGAGTTTCATAACAGAGAGGCTCATTACAGACTTTCCGCACCCGGACTCTCCCACTATTCCAACTATTTGTCGGGGTTTCACTCGGAAAGAAACATTATCAACTGCGTTATAGTATGTACCATCTATGGAAAAAGCCGTTTCTAGATTCTTCACCTCTAGTAAAGGTGCGTCTTTATGCTTACGGGGTTTTGCGCTCATAGGACACCTCTTACATTTTTAATTATTCTGTTAATTCATTCTATTTGTCTAAAATATTATTACAAACTTATTACAATTGCAAGATTTTTTTAAAATTTATTAAAATTCATTTTTCTTTTTCAAAAAAAAAAGCCCACATTTTAGGACTTTAAAGCGAATGTGAATCCAGTTTATATAAAGTTTGGTCCACAAAATATTCGGACGGCGCACTAAAAGAAATTTTTGTAGAAAAACTTTTTTTCTCTTTGAATTCCCTTACAATTTCGTATCCGGCAGCATAACCAAGTAATAGAGGATATGATCCCTCACCATATAATATCTTTTGATGGAGCCTATCATTCTTTTTTATTTTTAAGTTCGATTTAATCAATTTATTCCAGAAATTCCTGATCTCCTCTTTCGAATACCTGCTGCACCAGGATCCTCTGAACTTCTTTCCACAGTGTATTTCTACTGAATGTTCGGCAAGCCCTTCCAATATTATGGAATCAAGCAGCGTAAATTCTTCAAGCTTTTTTTTCTGTGAGTTAATTCTGCAGACATGGTGATATTCATGCACAAATAAAGCCTCTAGTTCATCTTCTTCTATTTCAGAAGGAAGAAACAGAAAGAGCATATTTGCGAAGGATACTCCTGATTTACCAGGATGCCGCGAAAAAAGTCCGCCTCCAGCAGTCGGAAAAATGTAAACATCTATGTCAGGCCCGGTCCACATCCTCCTATATTTTAAGTGAATCTTTTTC
The DNA here is from genome assembly GCF_002272225.1 of Bacillus sp. 7894-2. NCBI lineage: Bacteria > Bacillati > Bacillota > Bacilli > Caryophanales > Bacillaceae > Bacillus > Bacillus sp. 7894-2. The sequence continues at coordinate 32,825 of NZ_NPDG01000058.1, read as the reverse complement.
GCCAGATCCCACGCTTTCTTTTCTTTTAACTCATTGAAATTATTCCTGCTGAACCGGTCAGGTTTATACATGCCGAACCCCGTTAGGTACTCGTATATTTTTCGGGGATTATCATCATTGAAATGTCCAGTAAGCTTTTCACATATTTTAAGCGGTTCCTTAAAGTCTTCCTCGAGCCATAAATCTGTTCTAACTATCCCATTTCTGCACCTCCTTATACTCGATAATATGTAGGTATAAGGATTTTGTTAATTTTAAAAAAAGCTGATTCAAAGGAGGTTTGACTTCCCTTAAATCAGCTTTGATTATTTCTTATTCATATCTTTTAAAAACAATGGTTGCATTGTGGCCGCCAAAGCCCAGTGAATTGCTCATTGCTGCTGTTATTTCTTTTTCCCTGGCCTTATTTGGAACATAGTCCAAATCACATTCAGGATCCGGGTTTTCGAGATTAATGGTCGGCGGCAGGATTCCTTCCTTCATTGCCAGAACTGTGAAAATAGCTTCAATTCCGCCTGCAGCTCCCAGAAGATGTCCTGTCATTGATTTAGTCGAGCTTACTGCCAATTTATAGGCATGGTCTCCAAAAACCTCTTTGATTGCCAACGTTTCAAACTTGTCATTATAATCTGTACTTGTGCCATGGGCATTAATATAATCGATATTATCCGGCTTTAAGCCGCCATCTTCGATTGCCATTTTCATGGCTCTTGCTCCGCCTTCTCCTCCCGGAGCCGGTGCAGTGATATGATAGGCATCCCCGGTAGCACCATATCCTACTATTTCTGCATAAATTTTTGCGCCGCGGGCAAGTGCATGCTCAAGTTCTTCAAGTACTACAATTCCCGCACCTTCTCCAATAACAAACCCGTCACGGTTCTGATCAAATGGGCGGCTGGCCGTTTTTGGATCCGGATTAGTTGAAAGCGCGGTGTTTGCACAAAATCCGGCTACAGACATTTTTGTGATTGGTGCTTCTGCCCCCCCTGAAATCATCGCATCCGCATCGCCGCGCTGAATAACCTTGAAGGCATCTCCGATTGAGTTTGTTCCAGTCGCACATGCAGTCACTGTACATGAGTTAAATCCTTTTGCACCCAGATAAATCGAGACTTGGCCAGTAGCCATGTCCGGAATCATCATTGGCACGAAGAATGGACTGACTCTTCTGTATCCACGTTTCATAAATATTTCATATTGATTTTCGAATGTTTCCATTCCGCCGATGCCTGAACCAATCCAGACACCGATGCGATGAGCATTTTCATCTGTAATCTGAAGGTTTGCGTCTCTAACAGCCATCATGGATGAAGCAACAGCGTAATGTGTGAAGCGGTCCATTTTTCGGGCATCTTTTTTATCAAAAAAGTCTTCAGGATTGAAATCCTTTACCTCAGCAGCTACTTTAGCCGGGTACTCATCTGCATTTAATCTAGTCAGCGGCCCAACCCCTGAAACACCTGACTTAATATTATTCCATGTCGTTTCTGTATTATTTCCAAGCGGAGTTACAGCTCCAATGCCTGTAACAACAACCCTTCTTTTATTCATAAGATTGCAGCTCCTTTTACATTATCATCAAATTTAAATGAAGTTCTTATCTTCCCCATCTTATCGCAATGGCTCCCCAGGTTAGTCCTCCTCCGAAGCCCACCATTACAAGCAAATCATCATCTTTAATTTTACCAGCTTCCAGCTCTTCCACCAATGCAATCGGAATAGATGCAGCAGAAGTATTTCCGTATTTATCCACTGTTTTGGACATCTTTTCAACAGGAAGTTCCAATCTTTGTCGGGAAGCTTCCATGATGCGGATATTCGCCTGATGAGGGATTAAAAAATCCACGTCTTCTTTGGATAATCCAGCTTTCTCAAGCACATTGATGCAGCTTTCACCCATTTGACGAACCGCAAATTTGAACACTTCACGCCCGTTCATGATGATATATTCATCCTGGTATAGATGTTTTGCGCCAGTACCATCTGCTCCTAATTCAAATGATAATATCCCCCGGCCATCCGAGACTTGCCCAATTACAGCTGCACCTGCTCCGTCTCCAAATAAAACGGCAGTATTACGGTCATTCCAGTCTGTAACTTTTGAAAGCTTTTCTACACCTACTACTAAAACATTTTTATATGTCCCAGTTTCAATAAATTGTTTTGCCGTTATGATACCATACATGAATCCTGCACATGCAGCACTAATATCCATTGCCGCCGCCTTGCTTGCTTTTAGCCTCTCCTGGAGCATGCAGGCAACAGATGGAAAGGGCTTATCCGGTGTAACCGTTGCAACTAAAATCAGATCTAAATCCTCTGCTTCAATGCCTGCATTAGCCAATGCCTTCAGTGCCGACTCGTAGGCCATATCTGATGTATCGATGCTGTCATCCGCAATTCTTCTCTGTTCAATTCCAGTCCTGGTCCGGATCCATTCGTCAGAAGTATCAACTATTTTCTCCAAATCAGCATTTGTTACCACTTTTTCAGGAAGATATCTTCCGATTCCTATAATTCCAGCATTCATGGAGTCCCACTCCCTTTCATATTTACAAACCCATAAGTATTCTCTATTTAAATATTAATATCAATTATTATGACTTGGTACTAATTTTATCAAAAGTTTATATAATAACGCAACACTTTTTACCTTGCCTGCTGATTACTCCACAAATGTCTATACCCGGTCAATTTTTCTTCATATGCTGATATATAGGCATCTGGAAGGAGGGAACTGGCATATGCTTGATAAAGATGAAAAAGACAGGGGATATACAGAGGACCCTTTAACCCATTTTTTATTTGGGGAAAGAGTCAGAAATAAGCCAGATGGAGGCAAAATTGAATTCGAAAGCAGTGCTGAAGAACATCAGGGGAAAGATGATTGGCTTTTCGGTGGCAGAAACAGAAATGCTCATGAAGCTGACGACTGGCTCTTAGGGGGAAAAAGCAGAGAAACTACTGAAAGAGAAAGTTCCGGCAAAGAAAATGAAAACAATATCCTGAACAATATAAACTTCGAGGAACTGATGGGCAACATTGATACGCTCATGTCTTCAGCTCATCATTTAAAGCCGTTACTGAAAAAAGCGGGTCCTTTGCTGGAGATGTTTTGGAAGAAGTAGAGGCTGGTATTCCAAAAAACAACAAAAACCAGCCTAAAAGGCTGGTTTCCCAAATTATTCACTCTTATCCAAGGCATCCGCTTTGCCCATTTCATAGGCTTCGTTCATTACTTTAGTGAATAGGTTCATAAATGGCTGAATCATTTCCATGGATAGTTCGATGCCTGCTTCGTCGAGCTGCTGTTTGGCTTCCGGCAGGTATTTCATGGCGATTTGCATGAATTCCATATTCTTTTCGTTCATCTTGCAGCACCTCCTATGTATGGTAATTACTATTCAGGCAATTTGCCTGTTTTTTTGTAATTCTCAATGACAGCGTTTAGTTCTTTTTTGAATTTTTCGTCGACGTCCGGGCTGAATTTCCCAAGTGAAATCACTTCATCCTCGAAATCGAAGGATAGATTACCTGATTCAAGCTCGCCTTCGTTATATTTTTCTGCCACTAGTTCATATAAAACATCTACATGCTGAATTGTACTGGTCAGGACAACTGATTCACCTAAATCCGACTGATCGGAAATATAGCCGATGGCGTAGAGCCCTTCTTCTTTCAGCTTTTCGATAACAGGAACATTATACCCATCTCCGGCCGGATATACAACATCTGTCTTATTGGCAATAAGTTTGTCCAAAAGAGCGATGGCTTTGTTATCATTGTCCCAGTTGCCAACATATTGGATCTGCACGTTTACTTTATCATTGATATAGTTTGCACCTTCATAAAAACCTTCTACTTCCGGCTGCCATTCAAAAGCCGCCAGTATTCCTACATTATTCGTTTTCGTCATATGTCCTGCAACCATGCCTCCGAAGAAACCCATTGCATATGCTTCAAAGTTTAAACTGGTGGTGTTTTCATTTTGAGCGTCACCATTAAAGCTGACAAAGTGAATGTCAGGATATTTTTTTGAGATGTTATTAAAGTATGCAGCGTATTCATTGCCATGTCCAAAGATCAGGTTCACACCTTTTTGGTCAAACTCTTTAACAGCTCTTTCAACAACCATCTCTGAATTCATGCCTTCTTTATAATAAACCTCAATATCATAATGGGATTGAATCTTTAGCATGCCTTTATAGCCTTTGGTCCCCCATACTTGGTCATTGACAGTATCGGGTACTAATAATCCAGCTTTCTCAAGTTTTCCTGCAGACATTGGCTGTCTGCAGGAGGCCAATAAAAGAAGGCACAAAAGAAGGATCCCTAAATTCTTTAATGTCTTATGCATCTTCTTTTTCTCCGCCTCTCTGTCTTTCGCTTCCTGCTGCCGGTTTAATTTACCAGACTAATTTAATTCTACCTTTTCTTTATCTCAAATGGAAAGATTTTTTTCCAATTTACAAGTCATCCGGGTTTCCTAATGAAATAAACTGTTGTCTTTGTTTTTCGAGACCATCGGAGAATTTTACTGAACACTGAATCGTTCTTTCAGTTACTTTCCCTAATGCCAAATCGGGACATCTCCAATTTTCATTATTGCCAAAAGAAAGGTAGTCAGCGCATTTTCGCCAGTGCCCGGTGGTGCTGCTTTTCAAAAGATAAGACTCATCTAAAGGCTTATCTGTACAATTTGATAAGAAAATAATGAGATCATCAATATAGATAGCATCATGTATCCATTCTCTTTCACTTATCATTACTCTTTCTTCCGCAATGACCTGATGAAAACTAAATTCCTTAGGCTGCCAGGGTCCATATATAACAGGCAGATAAAAGGCTGCAACTGAAATATTGTTTTCTTTAAGGACTGTAATAACATCTTCCACCCGGCTGTGTGTTCTGCTGATGTCTTTAAGCCACTGAATGGGAAGCAAAAATGCAATTTTTACCTGAAGGCTCTGGAATATAGCCAGGTTTTTCATAAGAAATCCTTCAATGAGCTCCTTCTCCCATAAAGCACCAAGCTTATTCCTGATATACAAGTCGTATATATCTATAAAAATCGTGTCATTTTTTAGTATTTTTCCAGATTTAATCCATGCAGAATAGTTTTTTTCATTGAAATTGGCATTTCGTCCGATTGTCAGTCGTTTTTCTTGAATTAACGCGTCATCTTTTTCTTTGTCGAAATGGATTCCATCTATCTCGCAGCCCTGGTCCAGAAGATGCTTGCACAGGCTGAAACCTATAAATTCAAATGTCCCTAGAATGACTGCCCTGTCCATCTTCACCCCTCCTTGGAAGCATATTAATGTATACTATGCTCAAAGGATTGTCTTTATTTCTTACGGAATTACAGCAGATTTACAGGACTTTTTCATATTTTCTAAAGAAGCTTGTCATTTGAGAAGAAATTCGCTGTTTTTTATCCGGGAGGATATAAAACACTGAGATAGGGCTATTTTCATTTTCCCATTGTATGGATCGTTTCTTTAAATAATCCGATTGCTTGTAAGCTCTTCCGCCGGCCAGAACCTGAATGATTCTGACGGGGACTTTAAGGCCGGATGTGAGGTTCTTTTCATGTTTGCTGAGCTGTTCTGGTATGTTATCCGTTTCTATTTCATAGGAAGCTGCCAATTCTTTTAATAGTTTCTTATAAAAAAACTTATGCTCTTTTTCCTGGTCGAGATGGTGCTTTAGTGAGAGAATAGGATTTATTAATACCGCTGAACGGATTAAATCACTCATTTCATGCAATAATCTAAGGGCAACCAACGCTCCCATGCCCTCAGCAATAATATGGATCTTTTCGTTAATTATTTCTGTACGCAGAATATATTCATACAAGTACTTAGCCTTCTCAACAGCCCGATCGCTTCCCCAGTGCCTTCCGTATAAATTTGAATAAAAGATCGTATAGCCATCTTGCCTGAGTTTCTTAATTAATGAACATTTCCCTTCATTTTGAGTCCAAAAACTGCAGTTTCTATCAACAAAGTGCCGATCATCCCCAATTATCAGAATACCGAAACCACTTGGTTTATCTGGGTAATGAATCATGCACCATTCTGTATCCAGCTGGAAGTTCCGGCTTTCCATAGTAAAACTCCTTTGCAAGTTTGTTCATAATATAATGTATGTAAATAAACTTAAAATGAAAGGGAGATTAGCCTAGTTTAGACAAGTTCATCAATGGGCTCAAAAGAGAAAAAATAAATAAATTTATTTCTTTAATGGCTTATGCTAATATGAAAAGGGATTAATTATGTTAGAGGTGAAATAGATGAGATTCTTTTGGACATTCTTCTGGACTTTCCTTCTTGTTCAAATGTTAACGTACGTAGTTTCCTCAATGCTTGGAGCGCCATACGATTTTGTAACCGGCACCATTCTGGCGGCTGGGACAACTGTTCTAATTTTTGTTGTCGCTTCCATCATTCCTGAAGGTCCTGTTGAGAAAGAAGGAATTCATTAATCTGCAGCTTCTGCAGGAAACGAAAAGAGTCATCCTGTTAATTCAGGATGATTCTTTTCATTTGTGTCCTTATTTTACCAGCAGTTCAATTCTGCCGTTTTCTGCTGATATAATAACTTCACTTTGATCTTTAATTTCTCCTGTGATTATTTTGCGGGCTAGTGCTGTTTCAACGTTCCTTTGGATAAACCGTTTGAGCGGCCTGGCGCCGTAGACAGGATCAAACCCGTTTTCTGCAATATATTCTCTCGCATTTTCATTTATACTTAACTTAATATGCTGATCTGATAATCTTGCTTGAAGCTGAGTAATTAATTTTAATACAATACCCTTTATTTCATTGAGAGCTAATGGCTTAAACAAGATAATTTCGTCCACTCTGTTTAAAAACTCCGGTCGGAAATGGCTCCTCAGCTGTCCAAGTACATTGTCTCTGGTCTCTTCAGTTATGTCTGACTTATTGGAAGATCGTTCCAAAAGAATGTGGGAGCCGATATTGGAAGTCATAATGATAACCGTATTTTTAAAATCAACCGTGCGGCCCTGTGAGTCAGTGATCCTTCCATCATCAAGCATCTGCAGGAGGATATTAAAAACTTCTGGATGAGCCTTCTCAATTTCATCAAGCAGGATTACTGAGTACGGCTTCCTTCTGACAGCTTCTGTCAGCTGACCGCCTTCCTCATAACCTACATACCCCGGAGGAGCGCCAATCAATCTTGATACAGCATGTTTTTCCATATATTCGGACATATCAATTCTGATTATTTGCTCCTCACTATCGAACAGTGACTGTGCTAGCGCCTTAGCTAATTCAGTTTTTCCCACCCCGGTTGGGCCAAGGAAGATGAAAGAGCCAATGGGGCGGTTTGGATCTTTAATGCCTGCCCTGGCTCTTAGGACAGCATCTGACACAAGCTGCACCGCTTCATCCTGACCAATTACTCTTTCGTGAAGGATACTTTCAAGACGAAGCAGCTTTTCACGTTCTCCTTCAACAAGTTTTATCACGGGAATACCTGTCCACCTTGCCACAATGCCAGCAATCTCTTCTTCTGTGACTTCCTCTCTCAGCAGCCTGTCCCCTTGATTCTCATTAACTGCAATTTCAAGCTCTTTCAATTCCTTCTCCAAAGCCGGGATTCTTCCATGGCGAAGTTCTGCGGCTTTATTCAAGTCATAATTATTTTCGGCTTCCTCCAGTTCGCGGCGCATAATCTCAAGCTGCTCCCGCTTTTCCTGGACTTTTTGGATTCCTTCTTTTTCAAGCTGCCATTTAGCTTTCATGCTATTTGCCTGATCCTTTAGTTCAGCCAGTTCTTTTTGCAGATCTCCGAGTCTCTTTTTGCTTGCTTCATCAATTTCTTTTCTTAGTGCCGCTTCTTCTATTTCCAGCTGCATGACCCTTCTTGTGACTTCATCCAGCTCAGATGGCATTGAATCAATTTCCGTCCTGATCATCGCACAGGCTTCGTCAACCAAGTCAATCGCCTTATCAGGGAGGAAACGGTCTGTAATATACCTGTCTGATAAGGTTGCGGCAGCCACTAATGCACGATCGTGGATGTTGACCCCATGATGAATTTCAAAGCGCTCCTTCAGCCCTCTTAGAATGGAGATTGTATCCTCTACATCCGGCTCCTGCACCAATACCTGCTGAAAACGCCGTTCCAAGGCAGGATCTTTTTCAATATATTTGCGGTGCTCGTCAAGGGTGGTAGCTCCTATACAATGCAATTCTCCCCTTGCAAGCATAGGTTTCAGCATATTCCCTGCATCCATGGCTCCTTCTGTTTTGCCCGCACCTACAATGGTGTGTAATTCGTCAATAAAAAGAAGAATTCTGCCTTCGCTTTTCTTAACTTCATTTAAAACTGCTTTCAGTCTTTCCTCAAATTCACCCCGGAATTTGGCTCCTGCAATTAAAGCACTCATATCAAGGGCAAAAATGGTTTTATCCTTAAGGCCTTCAGGCACATCTTTACGGACAATTCTCTGCGCCAAACCTTCGACAATAGCAGTCTTTCCTACCCCAGGTTCGCCTATTAAAACCGGATTATTTTTGGTTTTTCTTGAAAGGATGCGAATGACATTCCTGATTTCGCTGTCCCGGCCAATTACAGGATCAACTTTTCCCTTCTTTACCTCTGAGACAAGATCTCTTCCATACTTTTTTAATGCATCATATGTTGATTCAGGATTTTGCGATGTCACTCTCTGATTCCCCCTGACTTCTTTAATCGCCTGCTCCACTTGCATTTGACTTATCCCGTATAATTTTAAAATTACTGCCGTTTCGGTATCCGCTGCTGCAGCAGCCAGCAGTACATGCTCCACTGACATGAAATCGTCCTGATAGATCTTCATGTATTTTTCTGCTTCGGCCAGCAGCCGCTGCAGTTTACCGGTAATATACAGCTTCCCTTGTTCTGTTCCTGAACCGGATACTTGCGGTTTCTTTCTAAGTGCTTCCTGCATTTTATCAGAAAAGGAATCTGCAGGAACCTGCATTTTTGACAAAATTAATGAAACAAGGCTGTTTTCCTGCTCCAATAAAGCCAGGAATAAATGAGCTTCATCCACCTCCTGATGCTGCCCGCGAATAGCAATGGACTGTGCATTCATTAACCCTTCCTGAAGCCGCTCTGTCATCCGATTTACATCCATTATGCAACCTCCTCTTTGACCTTTTTTGACCTTTTAATTTTATTATAAGGCAATCTTTTCATATGTAAAGTTTTCAGCTTTTTCCATATCTAAAAAGCCATCCGCTATAGGGATGGCTCTATTTCCTATTTCCCCAATTTCCATTTATTAAATCAGGGCTTTCTTTTATATGTCCAAATCCGGTTATGATTGGATGTTTCCGGGAATTGGTCCCCCGCTCTCATTTTAAGCATTTGAGGATTATTGACGTTGCTTCCCGTTTCGCCAATTTCTATATAAATTCCATTATTAGGCGCCTTCTGGCCAGCCTTAAATTGTCTGTTTTGCCCCATCCAAATACCTCCTTTAATCGTAAATCACTTATTATTATTTCCACTCTTTCATCTCTCATGAGGGAAACTATTGGCATCGCATAAAGCAATGAAAAGGATATCACTTTACTCTGCTCTCCTTTTTATAGTTAAATGGGATGTATGAGATTTCATTATGGAGGATTTACTTGTGACTGATTTTCTGACATTGCTTAAGTACTTATTTTTGGGATTGTTTCAGGGATTTACTGAGCCTATTCCCATTTCTTCGAGCGGGCATCTGGAAATTGCCCAGCACTTTTTCGACCTTGATATTAAAGGGCTAAGCTTTGCACTTCTTGTAAATACAGCCTCTTTATTAGCTGTTCTGCTTATATACAGAGAGGATATTATAAGACTGATTCGAAATGGCCTTGCATACGTTACAACCAAAGATAAGCAGGCGGAAGCAGATTTTCAATTTATCCTTTACTTGATTATCGGTACCATCCCTGCCGGTGTTATTGGCATTTTGTTTGAGGATTTTATTGATGACCATCTTGCCAATATTAAGACAGTAGGGATTACTCTTATCGTAACTGGACTTGCCCTGTGGCTGATCAGGAATTTACGCGGACGGAAAAATGATGCTGAATTATCTTATAAGGACGCAATCATTGTAGGTCTTGCCCAGGCAGTTGCCCTGATACCGGGAATCAGCCGTTCCGGTGCCACCATTGTCGCCGCTATGGGACTTGGGATGAAACAGGAAACAGCCTTAAGGTTTTCTTTCCTTCTATATATCCCCGTAAGTGCCGGCGGAATGATATTGGGCTTCAACGACATTTTAACTGATCCCAATTTATCTGAATTGGCTTTACCCTATATTATAGCCTTTTTTGCCTCACTGATTGCATCTTACTTTTCCCTGAAATGGTTTATGAATATAATGGCTAAAGGGAACCTGAAGTATTTTGCAATTTATTGTTTTATCGTTGGGCCGCTTGTTTACTTATTATCTTAATGAAAAAGCCTTCTCTGCGATGAGAAGGCTTTTCCATTATAATATCTCTGAAAGAATGGCTTTCTGAACATGAAGCCTGTTCCCAGCCTGCTGAAACACAGCGGAATTGTTTCCATCAATGACCTCTGCTGTAACTTCCTCACCGCGATGGGCAGGCAGACAATGCAAAAAGACGTAATCTTTTTTGGCTTTTTGGACAAGATATTGATTAACCTGATATTCAGCAAAGTCTTTGAGTCTCTTGTCATTCTCTTCTTCCTGGCCCATGCTCGTCCAGACATCCGTATAGATGGCATCGGCATTAGCAGCGGCTTCTTCAGGATTTGATGTGACGCTTACCTTTGAACCGATTTGTTCGGCAAACTCTTGTGACTGCTGGAGAACAGATTGATCCGGTTCATACCCTGCAGGACAGGCAATCGTGATATTTACCCCCATCTTGGCAGAAGCAATCATTAATGAATGGGCCACATTATTGCCATCGCCTATATATGCCAGGTTTTGGCCTTTTAACTCCCCATTATTTTCTTCAATTGTTAGTAGATCTGCAAGAGCCTGGCATGGATGATAAAGATCTGTCAGGCCGTTAATAACCGGGATGTCCGCATGATAAGCAAGTTCCTGTATCTTCTCATGTGAGAACGTGCGGATCATAATCGCATCAACATACTGGGAAAGCACTTTAGCTGTATCCGCTATGCTTTCTCCTCTTCCGAGCTGCAGGTCCTGGCTGTTTAGATATAAGGCATGGCCCCCAAGCTGAAGCATCCCTGCTTCATAGGAAACCCTTGTACGCGTAGATGACTTTTCAAAAATCATGCCAAGGATTTTCCCTTTAAGGATAGATGTTTCTGCCCCCTGCAAATGAGCTGCCTTTAATTGCTTTGCTTTTTCCAAAAGTCCCTTTATTTCATCTCCTGAAAAGTCTGCAAGTGTTAGAAAGTCCTTCCCTTTAATATTTAAGCTCTTATCCGCTGTCTGAGTTGAAATCATATGACGCCCACTTCCTTTTCTGCCTCATTATTTTTTATGCCCTGCCAATCTTCAATGGACTTAACATCCCATTCGCCTGCCGTCATTGATTTTAATAATGCAATAAGCGTTTCCTTTTCACTGAAAGTCAAAATTCTGTTTTTGGTTCCCATTTCTCTCATTTTTTTATCTTCTTCACTCATTCCGGGATTATATAACGCAAAGGTTTCCTGGGCATTCCAGTCCATATTGTCTGGAGACAGGAAAACAGGCACAGCTTTAGCCTGATTAATATAATGTGTTAATTCGTCTGTTTTTGGAGAATTTGCTATTACGACACATTTGCCCTTAACACCATTTAAACCAGCGTGGAAAGACTTTCTGACAGCTTCCTCATAATTAGGCGCCAGTGAAATGCCCTCACCTGTTGATTTCATTTCAGGCCCTACTTTGCTGTCCAACCCCTTTAAAGCATAATTCGAGAAGACCGGAAATTTCACACATACAAACGGGAGTTTCGAATCAGCCGGAATTTCATCTTTCGACAAATTATATTTCCCAAGCAATATTTTTGTCGCAATCTCTACCAGCTGCACACCTGTGACCTTGCTGATAATAGGCACCGTTCTGCTTGCACGGGGGTTAATTTCAAGAATAAATACCTCTTCATCCTTTACGATATATTGAATATTCATAAGTCCTTTATAATGGAGCTTTTGCACAATCGCTTTTGCATAGACCAGCATTTTATTCTGGACTTTCTCTGAAAGATTTTGCGGCGGGAGAACGGACATGCTGTCTCCTGAATGGACTCCGGTTTTTTCAATATGCTCCATAATTGCCGGTGCACATATATAATTTCCATCTGACGCCAGATCAAGCTCAGCTTCTAAAGCATGCACGAATTGATCAATCAAAATCGGATAAGGGACATCACCTTTCGTTAAATAACTTTCAAGCTCAGATGATGATGAAATACGTTCCATTCCTCTGCCGCCTATAACATAAGATGGGCGTACAAGAATGGGGTATCCAATGTTTTCAGCTGCTGCTTTTAGCTCTGCTTCTGAGTGGACAACATCTCCTTTTATCCTCGGGATATTTAAATCATCTAACAGCTGATAAAAAAGCTTCCTGTACTCTAATGCATCGATGGTATTTGAGTCAGTACCAAGCAGGGTAACGCCATAAGCTTCAAGATCCGATGCCAGATTCAAAGCTGTTTGCCCGCCAAGCTGCACAATGACTTCTGAAATTCCTTCTGCTTCAATCACATTCAAGATATCCTCAAGGATTAACGGTTCAAAATAAAGCCTGTCAGCGGTTGTATAATCCGTACTAACCGTTTCAGGGTTGTTATTGATCATGATTGTCTCCACGCCTTCATCTTTCAGCGCAAACACTCCCTGAACAGAGCAATAATCAAATTCGATGCCCTGGCCAATCCTGATGGGGCCGCTTCCGATAATCAGGACTTTTCTCTTATCACTCTTCACCTGTTCATTTTCACCAAAATAACTTGAATAAAAATAATTAGATTGTGCTTCAAATTCAGCAGCGCATGTGTCAACCATTTTATAGGCAGGAAGAATGCCAGCCTCTTTCCGTTTGCCCCTGACTGCTTTCTCGGTTACTTTCCATTCGAATGCAAGAAAATTATCACTGAAGCCCTTTTCCTTAAATAGCTGCAGCTCTTCTTTTGTTGCTCCATCAAGTGTTAAGGAAGAAATGCGCTTTTCCAGTTTCACCATTTCACTGAGTATGTGGAGATAGAAATAATCTATTTTTGTGATAGAGTGCAATGCTTCTAATGAGTGGTTTCTCCGCAGCAATTCAATCACGGTAAAAAATCTTTCATCAGTCTGCTTTAATAGCAATTCCTCCAGTTCATCTGCCGATTTAGCTGATAAAACTGGTGATATTAAATCCATTCCCTTCACTTCAAGTGAATGGATTGCTTTTAAAAGAGCCCGTTCCAGATTCCGGTCAATACCCATTACCTCTCCGGTGGCTTTCATTTGTGTTCCGAGCCTGCGGTCTGCAGAAGGAAATTTATCAAAAGGCCATTTTGGAAATTTAACAATGACATAATCAAGAGCTGGTTCAAAGCTTGCAAATGTGTCTCCTGTTACAGGGTTAATGATCTCCGATAAGTTATACCCGACTGCAAGTTTTGCAGCCATTCTGGCAATTGGATAGCCTGTTGCTTTGGAAGCAAGGGCAGATGACCTGCTGACTCGCGGGTTTACTTCAATCAAGTAATAATTCCTGCTTTGCGGATCCAGGGCGAATTGAATGTTGCATCCTCCAATGATGCCCAGCTCTGAAATGATTTTAATGGATGCCGTTCGGAGCATCTGGTACTCATCATCAGTTAAGGTCTGAGAAGGTGCGACAACAATTGAATCACCGGTATGTACCCCTACAGGATCAATATTTTCCATATTGCAAATCGTGATGCATGTATTCCGGGAATCCCGCATAACCTCATACTCTATTTCTTTAAAGCCTGCTATGCTTTTTTCAACCAGACATTGGCTAATCGCACTTTCTTTTATCCCGCCCTGCACCAGGGATATCAGGTCTTCGAGATCTCCGGCAATTCCCCCGCCTGTTCCGCCAAGGGTATAGGCTGGACGGACGATAATAGGGAATCCAATTTCACGGGCAAATTGAAGCGCTTCTTCCACTTCATGGACAATGATGCTTTCGGGTACAGGTTCGTTAAGCTCATTCATCAGCTTACGAAAAGCTTCCCGGTCTTCACCTTTCTTAATGGATTCAATACTGCTGCCCAAAAGCTTCACTCCATAACGTTCAAGCACACCTGATTCACTCAGTTTAAAAGCAAGATTTAATCCTGTCTGGCCTCCCAGTGTGGCAAGCAGGCCATCTGGACGTTCTTTCTTTATAATCTTCTCAAGGCTGTCAGCTGTCATCGGCTCAAAATAGACTTTATCAGCAAAAGCTTTATCAGACATAATGGTAGCCGGATTGTTATTAACAAGAATAACCTTATAGCCTTCTTCCTTTAATGCTGCGCAGGCCTGTGTTCCTGCATAATCAAATTCTGCTGCCTGCCCGATGACAATAGGGCCGGAGCCGATTACTAATATGGATTGGATACTGGTGTCTTTAGGCATAAGCAAAAACTCTCCTATTCTCCTCTTGAATCATGTTCATAAACTCATCAAAAATATAATCGCCATCCGCAGGTCCCGGATGTGCTTCAGGATGGAATTGTACCGTATGGATTGGAAGGACCTTATGCATCAGTCCCTCAATAGACTGGTCATGAAGGTTTATATAACGGGTTTTGAACCCTGTACCTTTTATGCTCTCGTCATCAACCACATAACTGTGATTTTGTGATGACATAAAGACAGTGCTCTTCTTCATGTCCGCAATCGGGTGGTTGGCACCCCTATGGCCAAAAGACAGTTTCTTTGTATTGCCTCCAAATGCTAAAGCTGCCAGCTGGTGGCCAAGGCAAATTCCCAAAGCCGGATACTGCTCCAGCACCTTTTTTAATTCCGGGAGTATGCTTTTTAATTCTTTTGGATCTCCAGGCCCGTTTGAAAGCACTACCCCGTCCGGATTTAATTTTTTTATCTGTTCAAAGTTTGTATTATATGGAACAGACGTAACCTTGCAAGCTCTTTTCAGCAAAGAATCCACAATTGATTTTTTAGCGCCAAAATCAATGACAACTATATGAACGCTGCCCTCTCCAAAGCACTCCTTAGCTTGTGAAGATACTTTACAAACTTTTTCATCCTTTAGAAGCAGCATTCCGTCAGCTGATGTTTCCGAAGAAGACATTTTTGCCGGCATACTGCCTTCGGAACGGATTTTCTTTACAATGGAACGGGTATCCATATGCCCTAATAATGGAATATTCCATTTTCGAAGATATTCCTGAAGTGAATAGGCGGATTTGTAATGTGAAGGATTTCTGCTTCCTTCATAAACAATAACCCCGGCAACATGTGGTTTCTTGCTCTCAAAATCAGACTCATTTATCCCATAATTTCCGATTAGAGGATACGTAAATACAATAATTTGATCTTTATAAGAGGGATCTGTCAAAACTTCCTGGTAGCCTGTCATTCCTGTAAAAAAGACAATTTCCCCTTCTATATCCTTTTCAGGATGATCCGTCAGCCATTGGCCCTTATAGGAATGGCCGCTATTTAAATGAAGGTATCCTTCCATTCTCAACACCTCGAAGCAATTTGTATATTTATATAACTTTGTTAATTTTTATTCATCTATGTGAAAAATAATACAGCTTACACAGCTGATTTTGAAAATTCCTTTAGGGTGGATTGCAGAATTTGTACCGCTTCATCTATTTCAGATTTGGATGCTGTCAAAGGAGGCAGCAGCCTCAAAACATTTTCCCCTGCAGGCAATGCCAGCAAGCCCTTGTCTCTTAATTCCTTTAACAAAGATGGAAGAGGGATATCTGATTCAATACCGACCATCAAACCAAGTTGGCGAATCTCTTTAACAGCTGCGATCTGTTTTAGCGCTTCTGACAATTTGTCAACAAGATAGGCACTTTTCTCCTGAACGCCTTGTAAAAAATCATCATTAAAGACTGTCTTCATTGTAGCAATAGCTGCAGCAATGCTGATCGGGTTCCCGCCAAATGTTGATCCATGGCTTCCTGGTCCAAACACCCCTTCTAATGCTTTTCTTCCGATTACAGCGCCTATTGGCATTCCGCTTCCCAGACCTTTAGCTGCGGTTACGATATCGGGCTCAAGGCCAAAATGCTGAAATCCAAAGGCTTTCCCAGTCCTGCCAATGCCGGTCTGAATTTCATCTACTATCAGCAGCGCACCATATTCTTTGCAAAGCTTCTCTGTTTCTGCAAGAAACTCCTGATTCCCAATGTGAATCCCGCCTTCACCCTGGACAATTTCCAGCATTACAGCGGCTGTTTCCAAATCCATATCATTCTTTAATGCATTAATATCATTAAAAGGAACATATTTAAATGTTTCCAGCATGGAACCATAGCCGTTTTTTATTTTATCCTGTCCTGTTGCAGCCATAGTGGCGAAGGTCCTCCCGTGGAATGATTGCTGAAAAGTAATGATTTTTTCCCGTCCCGAAGCTTTTCTGGCTAGTTTGATAGCTGCTTCATTTGCTTCTGCTCCACTGTTGGCAAAGAATACAAGGTCCATGCCCGCAGCTTCAGAGAGAGTCTTTGCTGCATTCTCCTGCTGACCCTGTATGAACAAATTGGAAACATGCCAGAATTTATTCAGCTGTTCGTTAATAGATTGTTGGACACTTGCTGGACGGTGGCCCAGATTGCAGACTCCGATTCCTGAGGTGAAGTCCAAATAGCGCTTCCCGCTTTTATCAAAAAGATAACTTCCTTCTGCTTTTTCCGGCTCGACTTCCCACCGGGCATACGTAGGAAATAGGTTACTCAATTTAAGACCCCCTTCTTGGCAGAAACGTTCGTCCCGATCCATATGCCATCCTTATAAAACTTTTCTTTACCTGATACAATCATTACGCTTTTTAGTCCTTTGCTGATTAAGCTCAAGGCAGATGTAACTTTTGGAATCATCCCGCCTGTAATTTTTTTATCGTTAATATGCTGTTCAATTTCATCCGCGTCAAGCTGGGGAGCGAGGCTGCCGTCAATGAAAATTCCTTTTACATCCGTTACAAAGATGCACTGTTCAGCTTTAATGGCATTGGCAACGGCTGCCGCAGCATAGTCGGCATTGATATTCAGTTTCGTGCCGCCTTCTGAAGCTGCAATAGGAGTAATGACAGGGACCAGGTCTTCGTTAAATAACATTTCCAGTAACGACGGATTAACAGCCGTTATTTCTCCAACCAGTCCAAGCTCATCCTGATTGATGCATTCTGCTTTTAGTAATCCTGCATCACTGCCATTTACGCCAAAACCTCTCAAACCATGCAGTTCGATCATTGAGGTAAGTTTGCGGTTTGATTGTCCCGACAAGACCATCTCTGCTACCCCCAGAACTTCCGGAGTCGTCTTTCTTAGCCCATTGACAAATTCATGAGGTATATTATAAAGTTCCAGCATGCTGTTAATTGCCGGGCCGCCTCCATGAACAAAAACAATCTGGTATCCTTCTTTCTTCAACAATAAAACACTATCAAAAAAATCTTTTCCCAGTTCTTCCATAACACTGCCGCCGCATTTAATGACTATACTTTTCAAATGGCATCCCCCTCAGGTACGATAGCTTGCATTGATTTTGACATAATCATAGGATAAGTCACATCCCCAGGCCTTCCCTATGCCTGCTCCCTGATGAAGATCCACAGTAATCTGAATGGCAGTATTGGATAAGTACTCTTTTGCTTCTTCTTCAGAAAATGTCAAAGGAACACTATTTTTCAGCATGACTATAGGTCCGATTGAAATATCTACCGAAGATGGATCAATAGCCGGCTGGCCCTGTCCGATTGCCCCGATAATTCTGCCCCAATTGGCATCTGCTCCATATATAGCAGTCTTTACAAGGTTCGAGCCGACAATCTGTTTAGCAATCATTCTTGCATCATCATCGGTTTTTGTCCCCGATACCTCCACCTCGATCAGCTTTGTTGCTCCCTCACCATCTTTTGCGATTTGTTTGGCCAGACTTTCACAAGTTTTGGAAAGCATTTGTATAAATACATCCCAATCTGGATGATCCGGCGAAAGTTTATTGGTACCGCTGGCTCCATTGGCCATGACCATTACCATATCATTTGTTGAGGTATCTCCATCAACGGTTATCTGATTGAACGTTCGATCGGTAACCTGTTTTAAAGCAAATTGCAAATCAGAGCTGGCTATATTCGCATCTGTTGTGATAAACGCAAGCATCGTTGCCATATTGGGATGAATCATTCCTGAACCCTTAGCAGACCCGCCCATCGTGACTGTTTTTCCATCAATAACTGCAGAATAGCAGCACTTCTTCATCACTAAATCTGTTGTTAATATGGCTGTTTGAAAATCGTCTGAGTGAATTGCCTCATTGCCGGGCTTCATCATCTTAATGCCCTCTTCTATCTTATCCATCTGCATATACTCGCCAATGACACCGGTAGAGGCAACCGCCACATGCTGTTCCTTTAAATTGAATTTATCTGCAGCTGATTTTCTCATTTGATAAGCATCTATTAGACCCTGTTCCCCTGTACAGGCATTGGCACATGCACTATTGACAATGACTGCCTGTATGAGTCCATAGGCTGCAATGCTTTCCTGTGTAACTTTTAGAGGGGCCGCCTGAAAATGGCTGGTTGTATAGACTGCTGCACAATGTGCAGGAATATCGCTTAAAATAATCCCTAAATCCTTTTTGGAATAGCGCAGCCCTGCATGAACACCCGCTGCTGTAAAGCCTTTCGGTGTGATGATGCTCCCGGCGGGCACTTCAGCTACTTCAGCTTGAGATACTAATTGCATTTATCTTTCCTCCTTATGGATAGAGCGGAACAAATCCGAGACCCGCTGTTTCATCACATCCGCTCATTATATTGGCATTTTGCACAGCCTGCCCGGCAGCGCCTTTCATTAAATTATCAATCACTGAAACGATTGTCAGTCTGCCCGTTCTGGAGTCCATATGGATACCTATGTCGCAAAAGTTAGAGCCTGCAACCTCTTTTACAGAAGGGAAGGTATTTTCTGGACGAATCCGGACAAATGGCTGGTTTTCATAGACTGATTGATAAAGTTCAAGAATTTGAGAAGAAGTGCATTCCTTGGTCAGCTGAACATAACTGGTTGTCATAATGCCCCGTGTTATCGGAAGAAGATGGGTCGTGAAGGTGATCGGCTTCATTTCGGAATTCCATTTCATCAGCTGCTGTTCGATTTCCGGTGTATGCTGATGCTGGTTTACCTTATAAGCCCGCAGGTTTTCATTTGCTTCCGCATAGCTTGTTGTTCTTGAAAGCGCCCTTCCTGCCCCCGACACTCCGGACTTTGCATCGATGACAACAGTATCTGGTTTTATTAAATTTTCATTTACCACAGGTGCAAGACTTAGCAGAGCAGCTGTTGGATAGCACCCAGGATTAGATATGATTTCTGCGGATGCTATTTCTCTGCGGTGCCATTCAGGAAGACCATATACTGCTTTTTCAACAAGATCTTCGCTGGCAGGATCTTGTTTATACCACTCGACATAATCTTTAGCTGGAATTCTTAGGTCACCGGATAGGTCAATTACCTTAACGTCTTTACCTGAAAAATCTTCAGCAAGTTTTCCCGATATCCCGGATGGTGTAGCCAGAAAAATAATATCAGACTGTCCAGCTATTTGATCTGAATCTATTCGCTGTAAATTTTCATCTAATATTCCATATAGATGCGGGTATTCATTCCAAATGGGGATGCCTTCTTTGGTAGAATGAATCGATTTAATGTTAAATTCCGGATGCTGCTTAAGGATACGGAGCAATTCAGCACCCCCATATCCTGTTGTTCCGATTATTGAAACCTTCATAATTGCTCCTTTCATACTTAGTGTATATTTAATCATTTAAATACATATTTATGAATTTGCGTTTCTCTTATTATAGAAACTGGTTTGAAAAATTGCAACCTATTTTACTGAAGTTTTAAAGATTTCTAATATTAATTATCCGCATTTCTTGATAAATGGAAAAACCGGCCTCATCAGGCCGGTTCTCAAGTGTGTATGGCAAATAATAACATTAAGAAAAATATAGAGGCATTAGCAATTTCATAAACGCCAATTTTTTTAGGTGTAAATGACTTTCCATAAAATGCAATGGACCTGAAAAGGCTTGGAAGAAACGCAGCAGATACAATCCATCCGCCTGCCAGCAGCCAAAGTATCGGTACCACAGTATGAAAGATCCATGAAACCCATTTAAAAGAACCATTTTTCTTTTCCCTGATCATTGATTTTACATAGAAGGTGCTTCCTGCAAAAAATAATATAGATGCTGTAAACACTGTCCAGGCCATCGGTGAAATTTCCCCATGCGGCAAGTAGCTGCTCGCAAGGCCTGCTATTGAAAATGCACAAATGGCACTAAAGTCGTTGCCCAATGCTCTATCTCTGTTTTTGGAAGAATAGAGCGCATTAATAATAAAAAAAGGAACCAAAAGAAGTCCGAAAATGATAATCGATGGCCTTTCCAGTAAAGGAACTAAAAGGAGTAAAATAGCCGGGACCAGATAAATAGCTGTCCATTTAGAATATAAAGCCATCCTTTTTCTTTTAAATAGCAGAAGGCCCGGATAAGTGGCCAGATATAGTAATATCCATCCTAAAAAAAACGGGATATGAGACCAAATAATATCAGATGCAGCTGCTCCGAGCCAAAATGGCAGAATCAGCATTGCCCAGGCACCATGCTGTTTTGGCATAAATAACTTCATCTATAATACCTCCCCGCTGCTTTCTGCCTATAATATATAATCTTCCCGGTAAATATAAAGTGAAGATTATCACTGATACACGCAACGCCACAAAACGTTCAAATTTGAAGATATTAAAAACAGCCCACAATAAAATTGGGCTGTTCTGATTTAATCTTTATTTCATTCTTTCGCTCGCTAAATACTCAACGATCCACTCAGGCCCTTTGGGGTCACCAATGCTGAAAAACGGCGCTTCAAAATTTAGATCGTCTGGTTTTATTACGTTATCATCCCAGCTGATCACTGCACATATATTTGTCAATTCCTTCAAAAGATGCATATCTTCATTACTTCTTAGCAAGAGAACCTTAGAATATGATGCCTTTTTATGACCCTCAATAAGCACGACGTCCGGCTGCAGCTGCAGCACAATCCTTACCTGCTCCTCCAGGCTCCAGCTATTCTTTTCAGCATGCAATAGCAGTCTGCCTCCCCCTTCTACAAGTGAAGCTTCAGCTCCTGATTCAATATGGCTTGTGGAATCCTTGCCTTCTGGAGTTTCAGGTTTGCCGCCATGACCATGGTGTTTAATGGTAATGACAGAAAGCCCATTCTCTTTTAATCCGGAAATTAATTTATTTATCAACGTTGTTTTTCCGCTGTTTTGATAGCCGGATACCTGAAGGATAACAGGTTCCTTTACCATGGCCATTCGCTTCCTTCATGGTCCTCAAGCAATAGCACTTCAACGGTGTCCCCCTTGCCATATCCTCTGGTTCCACCTGGCAGAATCATTAGCGAATTCGCACCGGCTAGACTCATCACAATGTTTGATTTATCCACTCCGCTTGGTGCTGCCACCAGTCGTCCTGACGAATAACTTACAGACGTCCTGACAAATCGCGTAAATGGGTTTGCTTTTGGAAATTCTGCCACCAGTTCAGCAGTTTCTTTCCTTAAATGCGGTTTCTCAGCGAACAGCATTTTTCGGATGACTGGTCTGGTAAAAAGTTCAAACCCGACATAGCAGGCAGAAGGATTTCCCGAAAGTCCAAACAGAAGCTTTCTCTCATGCTGAGCAACAGTCGTCACACTGCCTGGCCTCATGGCCACTTTATTGAAAAGCACCTCAGCCTCAAGCTTTTCATAAATGCCCGGCAGATAATCAAAATCGCCCACAGATACACCGCCTGTTGTGATCAGCATATCTACATTGTTCAATGCTTCCTTCACAGCATTAAAACATGTATCAAATTCGTCAGGAAGCTTTCCATAATAAATAACTTCCGCGCCGGCCCGTTCAATTTGCGCGGTAATCATATGAGCATTGCTGTTTCTGATTTTTCCCGGCTCCAGCGGTTCATGGACTTCCAATAGTTCAGTTCCTGTTGCAAATAATCCAATAACAGGCTTTTTGGCAACAGGCACTTCTGCATAACCAAAGGTTGCGAGAATGGCCTGAATTCCGGGATTGATCTTTGTCCCCTTTTTAACTAAAGAATCTCCTTTTTTTGCATCTTCTCCTTTAAAGGAAACATTGTCTCCTGGTTTATAGGATCGCTTTATGGACATATAATTCTTACCGTCTTCTTCATATGCTTTTGCCAGTTCAAGCATTACAACAGCATCACATTCCTGAGGCATTTGCGCACCCGTCATGATTCTAACAGCCTGGAATGGACCAATGTTTTTAGAAGTCACATGCCCCGCCCCAATGTGGTCCACCACCTCAAATATGACGGGATTTTCCATTGAAGCTTCTCTTGTATCCGCAGAACGGACAGCAAAACCGTCATATGGTGATCGATCAAAATGAGGGACATCATGTGTCGCTTTTAAATCTTCCGCCAGAAAACGGCCGCTGCTTTCATTAATAGATACGTATTCTGCACTTCCGTTTAATTGATATGCCATGATTTTTTTTACGGCTTCAGCAACAGGAATGGGAGTCCTTTTTTCCAGCATAATATCAGCTCCTATGTACTTTTCTAATTCAATTATTATAAACGTACATGAAAATTCATAACATGACAATCAACACACTTACAGTTTTCATTTTTGCTGGGTTTTACCCAAAAAACTTTATAAAAAGCCTGCAAGTGTGATGCACGTCACCAAGTTGAAGTGGATAATCGTTTATTCTTTAGATAGTTCACAAGATAGAAGGAGGAAAATTCAATGACAATACAAATTACCGAAGATCGTCTCGTAAAAGATATCGTAAATGAATTTCCAAAGACAAGTGATGTTTTTAAACGTCATCGCATTGATTTTTGCTGCGGCGGAAATATTCCGCTATCGCGTGCAGTTTCAGAGCAGTCTGCGGATATGAACGTTCTGATTAGCGAATTAAACGAAGTAATTCAAAAGGAAAACCAAACTGATGATTTAGAGGTCTGGACAGATAGTACATCTGAAGACATTATTGAACATGTCATTAATCGATATCATCGTCCTCTTGAAGAAGAACTATCACTCCTTAGCCCTTATGTTACAAAGGTATCAAGAGTTCATGGAGAAAGCCATGAGGAGCTTCTTAAAGTCCATCAATTGTTCTTTGAATTGAAGCACGAGCTTCTTGAACATACATCCAAAGAGGAAGAATCAGTTTTTCCACTTCTGCTAAAGCTTGAAGATCCTAAAGTTGAAAATCGCGAAGAAATCATCAGCTACATCCGTGAGCTTGAGAAGGAGCATGATCATGCAGGTTCAATCTTAAAGGAATTGAGGGAAATTACAGCTGATTTTACTCCTCCAGCTGATGCATGCGGCTCTTACCGTCTTGTATATAAGCGGCTTGAAGATTTGGAAAGCCAAACGTTCATGCATGTTCATCTGGAAAATAACATTCTTTTCCCTCGATATATTTAAACACTCATTTTCTGCAGCCAATATCGGCTGCAGATTTTGTGCATTCTAATGGCAAAAATAAAAGCCTGCCCGCTATGTCCATTTCTCATGACACAGCAAAGCATGCTTTTTCATCCCCCAATATAGGACATTTCAATCTTTTTCCTGTTTGCAGCGGTTTCTTCAGTCCGCTCGTCTGAATACCGGTCTTTTCTGCCGTTCCAAATCCTAATAATCCGATCGGTAATTTCTTCGTCAGTAGCGCCTTTTCTCATAAATTCCTTTAAATCGTGCCCTTCACCATTAAATAGGCATGTGAAAATTTGGCCGTTTGCTGACAATCTTGAACGAGTGCAGCTTGAACAGAAGGATTCAGAAACAGATGTAATAAACCCAACATCCACATCGGTACCTTTATAGCGGTACCGCTTGGCCACCTCTCCGAAATAATCGGGATCTACCGGCTCCAATAAATAGTGTTCCTTTAAGATCTCATAAATCTCTTTTTTAGTTACAACCTCATCCATTTTCCAGCCGTTCGTACTTCCGACATCCATGTATTCAATAAAGCGCAGCTGTAAGCCGTTGTCTTTACAGAACTTAGCCATAGGGACAATTTCAGAATCATTCAGGCCTTTTTTGACGACCATATTGATCTTCACCCCAAGTCCTGCTTCTTTTGCTGCTTCAATCCCTTTAATGATTGGTTTGACACCCACATTGCGTCCGTTGATTTGTCCGAAAAGCTCATCATCCAGACTGTCAAGACTGATGTTAACCCTCAGCAGTCCTGCTTCCTTTAAGTCCTTGGCATGTTTGGGAAGCAATACACCGTTGGTGGTTAGTCCAATATCTTTTAATCCCTCAATGTCTGAAAGCATTTTAACAAGTTTAGGCATGTCCCTTCTCATAAGGGGCTCTCCGCCTGTTAACCTGATCTTCTCCACTCCAAGACTTACGAAAATTTTAGCCAGCCTTTCAATTTCCTCATAGCTGAGCAGCTCGCTTTTTGGTAGAAAAGCAAAATCAGGACCGAAGATTTCTGCCGGCATGCAATATTGGCAGCGGAAATTACAGCGGTCAATGACAGATATGCGCAGGTCTCTTAAAGGTCTATTCAATTTATCTTTAATAATTGTTTTAGCCATTTCGTTCAACTCCATTTAAAGAGTGACTTTATTAAGCTTTCTATACAGATGTATATTTTAGCCTTTCCCTTAAAATAACAGAAATAACCCAGTATCTCAAATTAAGGGCTTTTATTATTAGAACATACAATCGCTGCAATGTTAATAGGGAAATGCTGTTTATTAGTTAAGACTAACCATTTCTATAGAAAATGCCACAATAAAGACACAAAAGCCGGCAATGTTTTCACTATACAAATGATATTATTGTGAGAAAAGACAGCTGTTTTATGAAGGAGGATTACCATGGCTCATTCAGCCATTAAACAGACACATTCCATTGAGATTAAAGAGCTTCTTCATTTCGCTGACCGGCATATGAAAACACTGAAAGGGGCTTATATCTTTCAGGAAGGCATGGATGCTGATGAGCTATATATCATCCTTTCCGGCAAGATTCAAATCAGCAAGATAACAGCAGATGGCAGGGAACTCACCTTCAGGTTATGCGGGGAAAATGAAATCATTGGTGAGCTGACCTTATTTACCAGTGACCCCAAATATTTATTGAATGCTTTAGTTCTTGAAGCTGGTGAGGTAGCTGTGATAAAAAAAGATGTCCTGGAAAAGGAGATTTTCAAAAATAGTACTCTGGCCTATGAATTTATGAAATGGATGAGCGACCATTTCCGCAATACACAGACCAAATTCAGAGACCTTGTGCTTAATGGAAAAAAAGGTGCCCTGTATTCCACTCTTATCAGAATGACTAACAGCTATGGCGTAAAGTTGGATGGCGGCATACTCATTGATCTGCCACTTACGAATCAGGAACTCGGAAATTTCTGCGGCACCTCCAGAGAGAGCACCAATCGGATACTGGGCGAGCTGAAGAAGGACGACATTATTTCAATAATGAATGGAAGAATTACAGTTAAAGATCTTCAGTATTTAAAAAATGAAATAGGCTGTGAAAATTGCCCTGCCGTTTACTGCAGCATTGAATAGGAGTGCAGTCATAATGCACTCCTTCATTCCTTTACGCTTTTGCTGCTTTTTTTCTAAGTGCCTTAGGAATATATACACAAAACGGCTCACTTTCCATATAATCCCCTGTCATGGCAAATGCACGTGATCTCGATCCTCCGCAAACATAACGAAATTCGCATTGGCCGCATTTCCCTTTGTATTTATCAGGATTTCTGAGATCTTTAAAGATGGGTGATTCCCTGTATATTTCGGCGAGCGGCTGTTCCCTAACATTCCCTGCTTTAACAGGCAAAAGTCCGCTCGGATAAACGTCCCCAATGTGCGAAATGAAAACAAAGCCATTTCCGTCATTGACTCCTTTAGGCGCCCTGCCTAAACCATCTATGGAACCCGTCAGCCCTTGCTGTGTAAGAGCATCGAGATATTGAATATCCTCATTTTGACCCTTTGCTTCATTCATTTTTTGCTGAATGACCACTCGCCGGTAATGCTGGGCAGCTGTTGTCTTAATATCGAAGGTAACCTTTTTGCTTAAGTTATACAGCCATGTAAAAACCTTCTCATGCTCAACCGGTGAGATCATATCCTTCTCCTGCCCTCTCCCTGTTGGAACAAGGAAGAACACACTCCAAAGAACACATTTGAGTTCATTTACAACCTTGGCCATCTCCTCAAGGTAATCGATATTATAACGCGAGATAACTGTATTTATCTGAACTGGAATTTCAAGCTCGTGCAGATATTTTATCCTTTCAATCGTTAAATCAAAGGAACCGGAAGTCCCCCTAAAGTGGTCGTGAATTTCTGCATTTGGCCCATCAAGGCTGAAGGCCCATCGAGCTAAGCCGACCTGTTTGGCTTTTTCAATAGCTTCCTTAGTTACATTTGGTGTCGCACTGGGCGTCATGGAAACACGAACACCCTTTTTCACGGCATATTCGGCTATGTCGAATACATCCTGCCTCATTAATGGATCTCCACCCGTAAACACAAGCATAGGGTTATTCATTTCCCTGATTTGGTCAATCAGGGCCTTCCCTTCTTCAAAGGAAAGTTCTCTCGGATCTCTCCTGTACTGTGCTTCGGCACGGCAATGCAGACATTTTAGCTGGCATGCCCTTGTTAATTCCCATATCACAATAAAAGGGTCTTTATTAAAGTCTCTAGCAAATCCCATTAGAGATGCCTCCTTGATGGCCTCACTCCCGGCCATTTGTCAACGTAAAGCAAACTATATTGTGTCTTTCCATTGTCATTATAGGGTAATCGGCATGTTAAATAAGTGAACTACCTCACAAGGGCACAAAAAAACAGCAGGAAATACTCCTGCTGTTTTAAGCTTAAATTTTATCGTACGCCAAGTGCAATTTTTGCATAGCGGGACATTTTGTCCTTGGACCAAGGCGGGTTCCAGACAATATTCACTTCAGCGTCTTTTACTTCAGGGATATCTGCCAGCGCTGACTTTACTTGTTCAACAATTGTGCCTGCCATAGGACAGCCCATGGAAGTAAGAGTCATATCAACTATAGCTTTCCCTTCCTCTTCCATTTTCACATCATATACCAAGCCCAAGTTAACAATGTCTATCCCCAGCTCAGGGTCTACTACAAGCTCCAGTGCACCCATAATGCTGTCTTTTAAATCCTGATCCATTCTGCAGCACTCCTTCATTATTTACTATCTTTATCTTAACAAAAATTTAAATGAATTGAAAAAAAACAGGTTATAAATGTTCCTCAAACCATTTAACTGTTTCAAGAAGCCCCTCCCTGCTGACTTTATGCCCCGCCTGTTCATCTGATATAAACAGGAGGTTTTCAGGTGAATCACTGTACAGGGGCTGGATGGTCTCATAAAATTGGTATGTATAGGAATAAGGAACAACCGGGTCCTTTTTGCCATGCCAGAACATGAGCGGCCTTCCGGCAAGCTTTTCTGGCTGAAGGCTCAGATCCCGCTCCCTAAGAATTCTCAAGAGATCTGCTAGTTCTTCATTTGTGAGCGGAACCTTGATATTATTTTTCTTCAGTTCATCGAGCTGAAGCTGAGCAAACTTTTCATAATATGGCATACCCATAAGGCTAACTGCAGTTTTGACCCATTCATACTGTGTCAGGGCGCCCAAAGTGACTATTCCCCCCATTGAGGTGCCCACAAGTCCTATTCTTCCCTGATCAATCAGGTTCCAATCCTCATAGACATTCCTGATTATGTTCAATTCCGCAATGGTATTCAGAACAATATCCCAAAGCTTGAAGTTTAAATCGCTGCCTGATAAGCCCTCGGATCTTTCCCCATGATATAGGGTGTCCGGCAGTACTACCCTAAACCCTTTTTCTGCAAGGAGATAGGCATAATGCAGATTAAGTTCTTTGGCACTCGTAAAACCATGAACAAAAATGATAAAAGGCAGGGGTTCCTCTTTTAGTTCCTGCCTGGCAAGTTCAAGAACAGGAATTTCTCTGATAAGCTTATGTTCAATTACAACCACAATTTCCCCTCCTAAACCTGTTGTACCAAGATGAATTTTTTTACAAAATTATAATAATATTGATAACATATATGTATAAAATGATTTTGTAAAAGCTAAAGCTCTTGTCTTATGTAAATTCTTTCTATATTTTCAGTTTAACATGTGGACTTTTCTTTTCCAAAACCTTTACACTTAGAACAAAAGCGGGGCATACTTCACTATAAGCAATGCGCTGCAGTCTGCTGGCTGCAATTACATTATTATTATAAAAGTGCTGAGCGCTTAGAAGGAGATCTTATGGCAGAAAAACATTTAATTGCATTGGACCTTGATGGCACATTATTAAAAGATGACAAAACCATCTCGGCTAAAACTAAAATGATTATTCAAAAGGCACGCGAACAAGGGCATGAAGTAATGATTGCCACTGGAAGGCCATTTCGCTCGAGTGAAATTTACTATCGTGAAATGGGTTTGACTACGCCGATTGTCAATTTCAATGGTGCATATATACATCATCCTAAAGACCATAATTGGGGTGTTTACCACACACCACTGCAAATGAATGTGGCAAAGGAAATTGTCGAAGCCGTTAATAGCTATACTATTCATAATATCGTGGCAGAAGTTATTGATGATGTTTATTTGCACTACCATGATGAGAAGCTTCTCGACATCTTTGGTTTTGGCGATCCGAATATTACGACGGGAGATTTGCGCAGTTACTTAAAAGAAAATCCGACAAGCATGCTGATCCATACTGATGAGGAACATGTAAAATCCATCAGAAATCATCTTTCCGAGGTCCATGCCGAAGTAATTGACCACCGCAGATGGGCGGCTCCCTGGCATGTCATTGAAATCGTGAAAACAGGACTGAATAAAGCTGTTGGCCTCAAAAAAGCAGCTGATTACTTCCAAATACCACCCGAGCGGATCATTGCTTTTGGCGATGAGGACAATGATCTTGAAATGCTTGAATTTGCAGGCTACGGGATTGCCATGGGC
Source organism: Bacillus sp. 7894-2 (assembly GCF_002272225.1). Lineage (NCBI taxonomy): Bacteria > Bacillati > Bacillota > Bacilli > Caryophanales > Bacillaceae > Bacillus > Bacillus sp. 7894-2. The sequence continues at coordinate 3,540 of NZ_NPDG01000058.1, read as the reverse complement.
AATGCGATCGACCAGGTGAAAAATATTGCCAAAGAGGTCACATTAACCAATGAGGAAGATGGAATCGGCCTTTACCTAAATGACTTATTAAATCTTAAAGCTCTTTAAGCTGCTGACCATGAAGAAATAATTTGAAACCATCCCCTTTTTAAATCCTTTCTTTGGAGCATACTAAAGATGAAGCAGCCCAATTGCGGCTTCAAACTTTTTCATGGAGGGGATTCGAATGGGTAAACGTAATAAATCAAAACGCTTCGTTCAACAGGGTGCTGATACTGTTAGTAAGCATGATGAGCGTATCCCGTACCACATGACCTATGCTGAGGCGGAAGCCCAAAAACTAGCTAATGTGAAAGAATCATCCCTCGGAGGAATATAGCGATGGGTAACAGATTATTTCAGGAAGCCAGAAAATATGTGGAAATAGCCAAAAATTCTGCAGGCGAAGAAACTGTTTCCCGAGCGAAAAATGCTTTAAGTTCTGCATTTGCCAACTCCACTGCAGCTGAACAGGCACAGCTCCGGGAGATGCAGCAGGAGCTTGAACAATATTCGCAGTATCGCTAAAAAGAGCTGGCGGCCTCAATGGCTGCCAGCTCTTTTTACCTCCTTTCCAGGATAACAGGAAAGGAATTTATTATATCTCCGTTTACATCTTTTTCATATAAATGCAAAAGCACTGTTCCGTTTTCAGGGATGTTCACAGAAGGAATGCTTATTTTTATCCTATAGCTCTTCCAATCATTTGATGAAGCCACTATGGACTTTTCAGACTGCAGCTCATTATGGCCATCTTCAACTGTATACCATAGCTTTCCGCTTTTTGGGCGAGCTTTAAATAATATGATATATTCGCCGTTCCCGCCTGTAACCTTTGCCTGGCTAAAGGAAGGATTTTGGCCCGGGATATAAACAGATGCTTGAGATTCAGGTTTTGTCTCCAACTTTTCCCCATTTAAGTTTGATGCCAGCAGCCGGGCTTTTACTAGGTACTCTCCCTCCTGAACTCTTTTCCCTTTATGCCTGTAATCCCACTGCTCTTCCCATACCTTGATATCATCCGGGTTAATGGTAATGTTTTGGATAGCCTGTAAAAATACTTTTCCTTCTGAGGAGGAATATACCTTTTCGCCTTTTTGAGTGAAAATCTCCACTTCATAAAAATGAGAGGATCCAAACTCAAAGCTCAGCGGATAATTGGCCTTATTCCTCAGAAGCAGATCGATCTTTAGTGTTTCTTGTCCTGCTTGAGGCATTACATTAAAGTCAAAAGGCATTTCCTTTACAGAAGCTTCAAAACTTTGCATAGGCATAGTAAAGATAATTACAGCAGCAGCCAAAAGCCGAAGCATCCTTCATCCCTCCATTCATTTAATCCCTGCGGAAGAAACCATATACACCAGTTGTTTGAACAATATTTGTAAAAGCATTCGGATCCACTTCTTTTATGATTCTTTCAAGGTCAAATAACTCATAGCGTGTGATGACAATCATCATCATTTCCTTATTTTCATTTGTAAAAGCTCCCTTTGCAGGGAAAGTTGTTATTCCCCTGACAAGATGGTCATGGATCGCTTTTTTCATTTCTTCAGATTTTTTCGTGATAATCAGAGCTGTAAGTTTTTCATGCCTGGTGTGGATGGCATCAATAACCCTTGTAGAAGCATAAAGGGTTACAAGAGTGTATAGAGCTTTTTCCCAGCCATATAAAAAACCGGCTGTTATAATAATAATGGCATTAAGAGTGAAGAAATATGTACCGACAGGTTTGTCTTTCATTCGGGACAAGACCATCGCAATGATATCCATTCCTCCTGTGGAAGCCCCCCATTTAAGTGTCATCCCTACACCTACAGCTGCTATGACACCTCCAAAAACGGCATTAAGCAGGATATCTTTTGATACGTGGATTACAGGTATCACTTCAAGGAAGAAAGACATCAGGAAGACGCTTAAAAAACTATAAATCGTAAACGAACGGCCAACTTTTTTCCAGGCCAATATGGTAACAGGAATATTTAGAATGAACAGCAATATACCTGTTGATCCGAAATCACCCAGAATGCTTGAAAGAAGCTGTGCCACTCCTGTAAAACCGCTTGCATATACATTAGCGGGTATGAGAAAAAAATTCATCGCGATTGCATTCAATATCGCGCCAATCAACACAATAAATACTTTCTTAGTTTCTAGCCAAACCATATTTTACCCCCTGAATTTTTATAGTTTCTTTACCCTAATAAGGTGCATTTTCAACACAATTCATTGTTTTTTCTCCTTGATTTCTATAAACTTAATTCATATAGTTTGAAAGCAGGTGAAAGATAATGTCAGTAAAAATTCTAGCTGACAGTGCGTGTGACTTGCCGCTTAGCTTTTATAAAGAACATGGCGTCACACTTTTTCCGTTACAGGTCCAACTGAATGATGGAGAATATGAAGATTTAGTCACCATAGAACCTAAGGAAGTTTATAGAGCTATAAGGGAAGGCCAAATGCCAAAAACTTCTCAGGTATCCCCTCTTCTTTTTGAGAAAACGTTCAATAAAATGGCAAAAAACAATGAAGACGGCATTTATATTTCTTTTTCCTCCGAACTTTCGGGTACATACCAGACCGCTGTCATGATCCTTGAGCAAGTAAAAGAGAACTACCCCGATTTCCAATTAACCATCATCGATTCCAAGGCTGCTTCATTGGGATATGGATTAATTGTGAAGGCAGCTGCAGCTGCAGCGCAATCAGGCGCATCCAAGGAAGACCTCCAAAAAGTAATCGAATTTCGCTGCCGGAACCTCGAGAGCTTATTTACGGTAAATGATCTTGAATATCTTGCAAAAGGCGGCCGTGTATCGAAAGCCTCGGCATTTCTGGGCGGACTTTTGAATATTAAACCTCTTTTAACAGTAGAAGATGGGAAACTTGTGCCGATTGAGAAACTGCGCGGCAAGAAAAAGCTGCTTCGCCGCATTATTGAGCTGATGAAAGAATATGGAACTTCCTTTGAGTCGCAGACTGTCGGCATCAGCCATGCTGATGATGAAGACACAGCCCTTGAAATGAAAAACCTGATACTGGACGAGCTTAATGCCAAAGAAGTCTATATTACATCCATTGGTTCAGCAATTGGGGCTCATACTGGCCCAGGGTCTTTAGCGATATTCTTCTCTAAGCAAATTTAAACCAAAAGTGCAGGATACATACTCCATTTCATTCTGACAGACAATATGACTGTACTTCAGTTATATTCCTGAAGGCTAAACCCATCAGTATGAAAGGAGTATTTTTATTATGCCGCATACTTCCGATAATGATAAGAAAGCGAAAGACAATAATGCGCTTCTCCACGAAAAAAATATGATGCGCGAGAAAAACCGCAAAGCCGGGAAAAACCAATATTCGAAAAAAACAGATCACCTTTAATAATAAAACGGGCAAGCATTGGCTTGTCCGTTTTATTATTTGGCTCTTTTTTCAATGATTGTTGTTTTTGGTTTATGAATTCTACCCGTTGATTTCCGCTGCAGGCACGCAGCGAAC